>JAISDL010000155.1 GCA_031264825.1 Accumulibacter sp.
GGTCAAACTCGTCCAAAATCCGCAATTTATACACAACGCATATACAGCTTCACCGCTACAAACCCAACTGACCAGAATATCTCTCCATTTGTACGAAAACCTCCTTTCAAACTCCTTTCTTCCGGGAGTTTTGCAAGAGGCTCTATTTTTTCGCGCTTTTCGCGTATTTCGCGGTTCTTGTTTTCTGATTCCTGATTCCTGAAATGGCTCGCGCTTCGCGCAAGCGAGGTGTTGGGCATCGCTGCGCTCACCCCAACCTATGCACGCTGGGGAACGTTGGGCATCGCTACGCTCACCCCAACCTATGCACTCTGGGGAACGTTGGGCATCGCTGCGCTCACCCCAACCTATGCGTTGGAACGGAAATTTCACCGAAAATGCCAAAAAAACGCCGAAAGCGTCTCAAGCGTAATGCATTTCCCGCCGTGCGGCGTGTTTGAAGCGCCCGATACGGGTTAAAATCGGAAGCAGTGACAGGAATTTTCCTGGATTTCTCCGGAATGTGCTTGAAGAGGTGTGGTATTGAACAACGGTTTATTTAGAAACCTGGCGGTATGGCTTGCGATTCTCCTTGTGTTGATGACGATTTTCAATCAGTTCAACCATCCGGCGACGCAGGCGCCGATGGAGTATTCCGAGTTCATGGAAGAAGTCGGCAAGAGCAATATCGACAAGGTTCTCATCGAGGGGCGCACGCTCAAGGCGACGACGCGCGACGGGCGCAAGCTGAATACCTACGCGCCTCCCGACATCTGGATGGTCTCGGACCTGCTCAAAAACGGCGTCAAGGTCGAGGCCAAGCCGGAGGAGGAACCCATCCTGATGAATATCTTCATCAGTTGGTTTCCGATCATCCTTCTGATCGGCGCGTGGTTTTTCCTGATGCGCCAGATGCAGGGCGGCGGCCGGGGCGGCGCGTTCTCCTTCGGCAAGAGCAAGGCGCGTCTGCTCGACGAGTCGAGCAACAGCGTGACCTTCGCCGACGTCGCCGGTTGCGATGAGGCGAAGGAGGAAGTCTCCGAACTCGTCGATTTCCTGAAAGACCCTTCGAAGTTCCAGAAGCTCGGCGGGCGCATCCCGAAAGGCGTTCTCCTCGTCGGCAGCCCCGGAACGGGCAAAACCCTGTTGGCCAAGGCGATCGCGGGGGAGGCCAAGGTGCCTTTCTTCTCGATTTCCGGCTCCGACTTCGTTGAAATGTTCGTCGGCGTCGGCGCGGCGCGCGTCCGGGACATGTTCGAGAACGCGAAGAAACACGCGCCGTGCATCGTGTTCATCGACGAACTCGACGCCGTCGGGCGCCAGCGCGGCGCGGGACTCGGCGGCGGGAACGACGAACGCGAACAGACGCTGAACCAGATGCTCGTCGAGATGGACGGCTTCGAGGGAACGTCGGGCGTGATCATCATCGCGGCGACGAATCGTCCCGACGTGCTCGACCCCGCGCTGATGCGTCCGGGACGCTTCGACCGTCAGGTCGTCGTCCCGCTGCCCGACATTCGCGGGCGCGAGCAGATTCTCGTCGTCCATATGCGCAAGGTGCCGCTCGCGCCCGACGTGAAGGCCGACATCATCGCGCGCGGAACACCGGGCTTTTCGGGCGCGGACCTCGCCAACCTCGTCAACGAGGCGGCGCTTTTCGCCGCGCGCGCCAACAAGCGCCTCGTCGATATGGAGGATTTCGAAAAAGCCAAGGACAAAATCATGATGGGCTCCGAGCGGCGGAGCATGGTGATGAACGAGGAGGAAAAGCGCAACACCGCTTACCACGAGTCTGGCCACGCCGTCGTCGCGCGGCTCGTCCCGAAGTCCGACCCCGTCCACAAAGTCACGATCATCCCGCGCGGCCGCGCGCTCGGGCTGACGATGCAGTTGCCCGAAGAAGACCATTATTCCTACGACCGGGTCTATCTCCTGAGCCGCATCGCGGTCATGTTCGGCGGGCGCATCGCCGAAGAACTCTTCATGAACCAGATGACGACCGGTGCGTCGAACGACTTCGAGCGCGCGACGCAGATCGCGCGCGACATGGTCACGCGCTACGGCATGTCGGACGCGCTCGGCCCGATGGTCTATGGCGAGAACGAAGGCGAGGTTTTCCTGGGGCGTTCGGTGACGACGCACAAAAATATGTCTGAAAAGACGATGCAGCAGGTCGATCTCGAAATCCGCCGGATCATCGACGCGCAGTACGCGCTGGCAAAGCGCCTGCTCGAAGAGAACCGCGACAAGGTCGAAGCGATGGCGAACGCGTTGCTTGAGATCGAAACGATCGACGCCGACCAGGTCGACGACATCATGCAGGGCAAGCCGCCGCGCCCGCCGAAACCTCCGTCGCCCAAGGCGGATTCCTCCAGAGCGCAACCCCCCGCCGACGCCGAATCGGGCGAACCCGCTCCCGCCTGAGCGGCCCGATTCATGAATCCGGCGAGAACGCTTCGTTGCGGACGATTCGACCTTCCGCTCGACCGCCCGCTCGTGATGGGCATCGTCAACCTGACCGCCGATTCCTTTTCGGGCGACGGTCTTGTCGGCGATTTTGAAGCGGCGGTAAAACACGCTTTTCACCAGATCGACGCGGGCGCCGACCTGCTCGACGTCGGCGCCGAATCGTCGCGCCCGGGGTCGCTCCCGGTGACCGCCGACGAAGAAAAGGCGCGCCTCGTCCCCGTCCTCGACGCCTTGCGCGACTGCGGCGTTCCGGTTTCGGTCGACGTCTACCGCCCCGAAGTCATGCGCGCGGCAATCGAACACGGCGCGGCGATGATCAACGATATTTATGCGCTTCGGATGGAAGGCGCCCTGGAAGCGGTCGCCGAAAGCGACTGCGCGGCATGTTTGATGCATATGCGGGGACACCCGGCGACGATGCAGGAAAACCCGGAATACGAAAACATCCTCGACGCGGTCCGCGACTTTCTCGCCGAGCGTGTGCGCGCGGCGGTCGCCCGCGGGATTTCCGAAGACCGCTTGATCCTCGACCCCGGCTTCGGCTTCGGGAAGACCGTCGAGCACAATTTCGAGCTTCTGAAAAACCTCGACGCCGTCTCCGCAGGGGGCTTGCCCGTTCTGGCGGGGCTGTCGAGGAAATCGATGCTCGGCGCGATCACCGGTCGCGGGGTCGACGACCGCGTGTCGGCGAGCGCGGCGGCCGCGCTGATCGCGGCGCAAAAAGGCGCGCGGGTATTGCGCGTCCACGACGTCGCCGCGACGCGCGACGCCCTGAAGGTTTTGCAGGCGGTCTCGGCGTAAACGCCGGGAACCGATGCCGCGGCGACGCGGGGAATTTCAACGTAATTTCAGGCGGCGCATCCGAAAAACGCGGCCTTGAAGCGACAAATCGCAGGAGCTTTTTATTTTGATGGAACGAAAATATTTCGGCACGGACGGCGTGCGCGGGCGCGTCGGACGACCTCCGATCACCCCGGACTTCGTCATGCGCCTCGGCTATTCGGCGGGCAAGGTGCTCGCCCTCGACGCGCGCGCGCGCTCGGACGCCGCGAGCCGTCCGGCGGTATTGATCGGCAAGGACACGCGAATCTCCGGCTATATGCTCGAAGCGGCGCTCGAAGCCGGGTTTTCGGCCGCCGGCGTCGACGTCTGCCTCGTCGGGCCGCTCCCGACGCCGGCCGTCGCGTATTTGACGCGCGCGCTGCGCCTCCAGGCCGGGATCGTCATTTCGGCTTCGCACAACCCATTTTACGACAACGGAATCAAATTCTTTTCTTCCGGCGGCGTCAAACTCGACGACGCGCTCGAAGGCGAAATCGAGGCCGGAATCGGAGCGCCGATGTCCTGCGTTCCCTCGGCCGACCTGGGGCGCGCGCGCCGGATCGACGACGCGGCGGGGCGTTACATCGAGTTCTGCAAAAGCACCTTTCCCAACGAACTCGACCTGCGCGGGATGAAGATCGTCGTCGATTGCGCGCACGGCGCGGCCTACCACGTCGCCCCGCCGGTCTTTCACGAACTGGGCGCGGACGTGTATGCGATCGGCGTTTCACCGAACGGCATCAACATCAACGAGGAAACCGGCGCGACCGCTCCGTACGCCTTGAGCCGGGAAGTGCTCGCGCATCGGGCGGACCTGGGGATCGCGCTCGACGGCGACGGCGACCGCGTGATCCTGGTGGACTCGCAGGGGCGTATTTACGACGGCGACCAGCTCCTGTACGCGACCGTTCGCAGCCGCCTGCGCAAGGGCGCCGTCGCGGGCGTCGTCGGTACGCTGATGAGCAATCTGGCGCTCGAACACGCTTTCGCCGGACTCGGCATTCCCTTCGTCCGCGCCGACGTGGGCGACCGCTACGTGATGGAGACGCTTCTCAAGAAAAACTGGCTCTACGGCGGCGAAAATTCGGGACACATCCTTTGCCTCGACCGGCACACGACCGGCGACGGTATCGTTTCGGCGCTGCAAGTCCTCTGCGCCTTGCGCGAGGAGGGGGGGACGCTCGAAGAACTGCTCGGGCATCTTTCGCTCTATCCGCAAGTCCTGATCAACGTGCCGCTCCCCAAGGACTTCCCCTGGAAAGAAGATCGGGGCATCAACGACGCGATCCGCGCGACCGAGGCCGCGCTCGACGGCGAAGGCCGTGTCCTCCTGCGCGCGTCGGGCACGGAACCTTTGCTGCGCGTCATGGTCGAGTGCCGCGACGCCGAAAAAGCGCGTGAGGCCGCCGAGCGAATCGCCGGCGCGGTGCGCGAAGCCGTCTCCGCCGCGTGATTCGTTTTATGAAGCGAGAGCCACAACACAGACCTGAACGCAGATCGTGATTGACCGGAGAATTTGCAGGTGACTATAATTCACCTTTTTTGAGACGAAGATGCGCGGAAAACACGTAATAGCCAACTGGAAAATGCACGGCGGTTTGGAGACAAACGCCGCGTTGCTCCACGACGTGCTCGCGGGGGTTACCGGTCTCCCGGAGGCTGTCGGCGTCGCTGTTTGCGTCCCCTTCCCGTATCTGACGCAGGCGCAGGCCTTGCTCCGGGGGTCGCGCGTCGCGCTCGGCGCGCAAAACCTCAGCGAACACCCGCAAGGCGCCTTCACGGGCGAAGTCGCCGCTTCGATGCTGAACGATTTCGCTTGCCGCTACGTCCTCGTCGGGCATTCCGAACGCCGCGGCCTCTACGGCGAAACGAACGCGCTCGTGGCGAAAAAATTCGCCGCCGCGCTGGCCAAAAACCTCTCGCCGATCCTCTGCGTCGGAGAAACGCTCGAAGAGCGCGACGCCGGCCGGACGCTCGACGTCGTTTCGGCGCAGATCGACGCCGTTCTCGACCACGTCGGAATCGCCGGGTTTTCCGGCGCTCTCGTCGCCTACGAACCCGTCTGGGCAATCGGAACGGGGCGCACCGCAACTTCCGCGCAAGCGCAGGAAGTCCATGCGTCGATTCGCGCGCGTCTCGCGTGCGCGGACGCCGGCGTCGCCGAAAAACTCGAAATCCTGTATGGTGGAAGCGTCAAACCTTCCAACGCCTCCGAACTTTTCTCGATGAAAGATATCGACGGCGGTCTGATCGGAGGCGCTTCGCTGCACGCGGCCGATTTTCTGGCGATTTGTCGCGCGGCGGCTTAAACAAAAGGGAATTAAAGGGTCATGAATTTTCTGTTTTCCATCATTCTGCTCGTTCATGTGATTTCCGCGGCCGCCATCGTCGGCCTCGTTCTCGTCCAGCACGGCAAGGGCGCCGACATGGGCGCCGCGTTCGGCGGCGGTGCATCGGGCAGCCTCTTCGGCGCGACCGGGTCGGCCAATTTTCTGAGCCGCTCGACGGCCGTTCTGGCGGTCGTATTTTTTGCGACGAGCCTGACCTTGGCCTACTCGGCATCGAATCAGACAAGATCGTTTGGCAGCATCATGGATGCTGCGGTACAATCCCTCCCTGCTTCGGATTCGACGTCCGCCGGAACCGAACAGAAAGCGGGGTCGGAAGCGCTAGCGCCGTCCGCACCCGCCGACAACGAGGTGAAAGCGGACAACATTCCGAAGTAAGCAATCCTTCGGAAGCGATTGGGTATTTGGAAAAGCCGACGTGGTGAAATTGGTAGACACGCTATCTTGAGGGGGTAGTGACCTAGGTCGTATGAGTTCGAGTCTCATCGTCGGCACCAAAAACTTCATTCCAGTCCCAAATCGTTCGCGCCTCGACGCCGAAGCGCTTCGCCTGTGAGGGCTTCCCTCAACGCCTTCTCCTCTCTGATTCCATTTCCGGTTCGCTCATAGCCCGCATAGGTTGGGGTGAGCGCAGCGATGCCCAAGGTTCCGCAAGCGCATCTCGGCGGTATAGGTTGGTGGTGAGCGCAGCGAACCCCAACGATTCCGCAAGCGCATCTCGGCGGTATAGGTTGGGGTGAGCGAAGCGATGCCCAACGTTCCGCAGACTTATCAGGAATCAGATTGAAAACCGATTTCAACCGCGAAAAGCGCGAAAGACGCGAAAGGTCTGTATTTGCAAAACGTTTTCGCACGTATCCGTGTTTCGCGGTTCTTGAGGTATGGATTGGGCTGAACGAAGTGATGCCCAAGGTTCCGCTTTCGCATGAAGGACAGAACAGGCGCGGTTTGGAAGATCCCGCATAGGTTGGGGTGAGCGCAGCGATGCCCAACGGGGGGGGCATTGGATTATCCCGGAGAGATTGGGATGAGCGAAGGGTATAGCTTGGGTTGATCTCCCCCCCCTCCAAAGACAAAGGGCCGGTTTCCCGACCCTTTCTCCAACTTTCAACTCAAGAAAGTTTGTTTCATGGAGTATATGATGGCAATACTTATTCAGCTACGCATTGATACGACTACACGCCGGATTTTCGCCCGACGGGAAAATCCTAGCGCTTTGCGCGGGAAAAAGCAAGCCACTTCAGGTATCAGGAATCAGATCAGTCAGCAGCGGCTTCGCCGCCGGAGAAAAATCCACGAGGCGGGCAAGATGCCCACACTCCCAGAGTGCATCGGTTGGGGTGAGCGTAGCGATGCCCAACACCTCGCTTGCGCGAAGCGCAAGCCACTTCAGGGTTCAGGGTTCAGAAGACAGGAACCGCGAAACACGCGAAAAAGTAAATACAGACCTTTCGCGTCTTTCGCGGTTGAAATCGGTTTTCATCTGTTTCCTGATACCCGATAAGCGCATACGGAATCGTTGGGGTTCGCTGCGCTCACCGCCAACCTATACCGCCGAGATGCGCCTACGGAATCGTTGTGGCTCACACATTCGTTCAGCCCAACCTATACCGCCTCTTCCCGATCGGTTTTCATCTGATTCCTGACATCTGTCTCCTGTCTCCTGAACCCGA
>JAISDL010000161.1 GCA_031264825.1 Accumulibacter sp.
AGGTCGTTGACCGGTTTGCGCAAGCCCTGGAGCATCGGGCCGACCGAGATGACGTTGGCGCTCCGCTGGACGGCTTTGTACGTCGTGTTGCCCGTATTGAGGTCGGGGAAGATGAAAACGGTCGCCTGCCCCGCGACGGGGCTTCCCGGCGCTTTCTGCCGCCCGACGTCGGCGACGAAGGCCGCGTCGTATTGCAGAGGCCCGTCGAGGATCAGGTCCGGATGGCTCGTGCGCGCGAGTTCGGTCGCGCGCCGGACTTTTTCGACGTCCGAACCCTCGCCGGAGGAGCCGGTGCTGTAGCTGATCATCGCGACGCGCGGCGCGATGCCGAACGCCGTCGCGCTGTCGGCGCTCTGCTTGGCGATTTCGGCGAGTTGTTCCGCGGTCGGCGCGGGGTTGATCGCGCAATCGCCGTAAACGAGCACTTGGTCGGGCATCAGCATGAAGAAAACCGACGAGACGATCGACGATCCCGGCGCCGTCTTGATCAACTGGAGCGCGGGACGCACCGTGCTCGCCGTCGTATGGACGGCGCCCGAGACGAGTCCGTCGACTTCGTCTATGGCAAGCATCATCGTTCCGAGGACGACGGTGTCTTCGAGTTGCGCTTCGGCCTGTTGCGGCGTCAGCCCTTTCGACTTGCGCAGTTCGACCATCGGCGCGACATAGTTCTTCCGGATGCTGTCGGGGTCGAGGATTTCGATGCTTTCGGGCAGTTCGATGTCTTGCGACGCCGCGACGCTCTCGATGACGTGCCGCTTGCCCAGAAGGACGCATTTTGCGATGCCTTTTTCTTCGCAGACGACCGCGGCGCGCACCGTCCTCGGCTCTTCGCCTTCGGGGAGCACGATGCGCTGCCTTTCGGAACGCGCTTTCTGAATGAGCTGGTAACGAAACGCCGGCGGCGAGAGTTTCATCGTTTCCTGGAAGTTGAACGCCGTCGCGATCGATTCGAGGTTGAGGTTTTCGGCGACGGTATCGACGATCGCGTTCATCCGGTCGCTGTCGTCGTAGGGCACCGCCGCCGGGATGCTCGTGATCCGACGCGCCGTCACGAAGCTGTCGTCTTCGACGACCAGGATCGGCAGACCGCTGCTTTCGAGCGCCGGCGCCGCCATATCCATGACTTCGCGCGAGATGCCGCTCGAATGCGTCAGGAGAAGCCCCGCGAGCCGGATCCCCCGGCTCTCCGCGAGCGCGGCGGCGAGGATGATGTCGCTGCGGTCGCCCGACGTGATCAGGAGAACGCCGGGGTGCAGGCAGGGAATGATGCTTTCGACCGAGCGCGACGCGATGACCATCTCGTGAACGCGGCGCGATTCGATCTCACCGCGAGAGATCAGTTTGGCGTCGAGCCGCTGCGCCACGTCCGAAGTCCGGGGGGACTTCAGTTGGCGGTTCTCGCACACGACACCCCAGAGCGAAACGCTGCCGAGCGCGCGCTGCGCGGCGTCGGAGTCGAAACCTTCCGGCGCCTGGTTGAGGATCGTTCCGACGACGGTACAGTTTCCGTTCTGGTACTGGCTGATGCACAGGCGCGAGATAAGCGCCGGGTCGGGGAGCGCCGCGTTGCCGACGACGACGACGCCGGCTTTGAGGTTCCGCGCGATCTCGACGTTCAGTTGCGAGATGAACGAGTACGAGGGGTCGGTGTGCAGACCTTCGACGACGAGCGCGCCGCCCTGCCCGCCGCTCAAACAGAGCGTGACGATTTTTTCCAGAAGCTCGCTCATCTGGTTCGAGGCGATGTAGTCGGCCGCCTCCTGGAGCGTCAGCGCTTCGGGCGAGGGAATCCGGAAAAGCTCGCGCGCAAAGTGAATCGAGTTATCGGTCAATTCCTGCGCGATCGGCTTGACGTAGGCCACGTCGACACCGATCCGCTGCAAGGCGCGGACGACACCGAGCGAAACCGAAGTCAGGCCGACGCTTTGTCGGGCGGGAATGATAAAAAAAATCTGTTTGAAATTTTTTTCCAATTTATATTTCTCTCCTGTGGCAATGCACGGTCGGGAAGTTCAAAATGTAGCACACCCCCTCGGAAGCGGACAGAGGACGCGCAAAACAAGGCCGACGGAGGTATTCGACGACCGTCGGCCCTTGAAAGGAGTTTTTCATGCCGGACGCTGCGCCCGGCATCGCGATTATTTTGGAACGACGCGCATCCACTCGACCTCGATTTCAGGCGAGGACAAGTAATCGACGTCGAGTTCGCCGTAGAGTTCCACGACGGTATTTTCCGTAACGGGCTGCCGGACGAAATCCTCGTCGTCGATTTCCACACGGATCGTTCCGGTTCCGTCGGTGAATTCGTAGTGTTCATGACGAAGTTTCCGCGTGAGCCTCCCGCGCACGAGGACGTAAATGTCGTCTACGGGATTCTTGAGAATCTCCGCGACGGGAGTCACCTTCACTTCGGCGGTACTGCCGGGGTTGAGCGTACCCGACGCGGGTGCCGCCGGAGATCCCTGCCCGACGAACTGCGCGTGCGCAGCCCCGCAGAACGCCGCGATCGCGACCGGAAGAACGTAAATTAAAGTCTTGTGGCTGAAAGTCATTATGAACGCCTCCTGAAACCCGCGCCGGGGAATAAGTCCAACACATACGATAACATCGGCTATTCTATGATTTTTCATCTCTTTTCGGCAAGAAAAATCGTCTCAAAATTCAGGATTGCGGCGGCTTCGTGTAAACTCGCCGCTCCATTCACGCCTTTCGACCTTTTTTTTCAAAACCGCCATGGCCCAATACGTAATGTCGATGCTGCGCGTCAGCAAAACCGTTCCTCCGAAACGTCAGATCATCAAGGACATTTCGCTCTCGTTTTTTCCGGGCGCGAAGATCGGCCTTCTCGGCCTCAACGGCGCAGGGAAATCGACCGTCCTGCGGATCATGGCGAAGATCGAAAAGGATTTCGAGGGCGAAGTACAGCACCTTGCGGGGATCAAAATCGGCCATTTGCCGCAGGAACCGACGCTCGACCCCGAAAAAACCGTGCGTCAGGAGGTCGAGTCGGGTCTGGGCGAAGTGTTCGAAGCCAAAGCGCGTCTGGAAGCGCTTTATGAAGCCTACGCCGAACCCGACGCCGACTTCGACAAGCTCGCCGAGGAGCAGGCGCATCTCGAGGCGATCCTCGCGGCCGCCGGGACGGATACCGAAAACCAGATGGAAATCGCCGCCGACGCCTTGCGCCTGCCGCCGTGGGACGCTGCGGTCAAGCAGCTTTCCGGCGGCGAAAAGCGCCGCGTCGCGCTGTGTAAACTCCTGCTTTCCAAACCCGACATGCTCCTGCTCGACGAGCCGACGAACCACCTCGACGCCGAGTCGGTCGAATGGCTCGAAGAATTCCTCTGCCGCTTTCCCGGAACCGTCGTCGCGGTCACGCACGACCGTTATTTCCTCGACAACGCCGCCGAATGGATTCTCGAACTCGACCGGGGGCACGGCATCCCGTGGAAAGGCAATTATTCGTCGTGGCTCGACCAGAAAGAAGCGCGCCTGGAAGCCGAGAACCGCCAGATCGACGCGCACATGAAGGCGATGAAGCAGGAACTCGAATGGGTACGTTCGAATCCGAAAGCGCGTCAGGCCAAAAGCAAGGCGCGCCTTTCACGCTTTGAAGAGATGGCGAGTTACGAATATCAGAAGCGGAACGAGACGCAGGAAATCTTCATCCCGGTCGCCGAGCGCTTGGGCGGCAAGGTCATCGAATTTACCGGCGTATCGAAGTCTTTCGGCGACCGCCTCTTGGTCGATAAACTTTCGTTCAGCGTACCCCCCGGAGCGATCGTCGGAATCATCGGCCCGAACGGCGCGGGAAAATCGACTCTTTTTCGGATGATCATGGGGCAGGAAGCGCCGGACGCCGGCGAAATCGCCGTCGGCCCGACGGTTCGGATCGCCTACGTCGACCAGAGCCGTGAAAATCTTTCCCCCGACAAAACGGTCTTCGACGAACTCGCCGAAGGCCGGGACCTCATTCAGGTCGGAAAATTCGAAATGCCGAGCCGCGCCTACATCGGGCGCTTCAACTTCAAGGGCGGCGACCAGCAAAAAGCCGTCGGAAAGCTCTCGGGAGGCGAACGCGGTCGATTGCACCTCGCCAAGACCTTGATGACCGGCGGCAACGTGCTGCTGCTCGACGAGCCGTCGAACGACCTCGACGTGGAAACACTACGCGCGCTCGAAGACGCCCTCCTCGAATTCGCCGGCAGCGCGCTGATCATCAGCCACGACCGCTGGTTCCTCGACCGCATCTGTACGCATATTCTCGCCGCGGAAGGCGATTCGCAGTGGTGCTTCTTCGTCGGGAACTACCACGAATACGAGGAAGACAAAAAGAAACGCCTCGGCGAAGAAGGCGCGAAACCGAAGAGACTCCGCTACAAGCCGATCATGCGCTGAAATGGAGGGAGCTACACCCCCGCGCGGGGCGTGTGCTGGTCGGGCATTCGCAAAAGCGCGGCGCCGAAGGCTCGGCGTCTATCCGCCGAGCGGGTTTTACGAATGCCCCGAAACCTTCAGCAAACGGAGTGGAGGTTTGCCGTAAAGCGCGTCCCGAAATTTTCGGGGAACTGAAAACTGATGAAGGCGCGCTGGATGTCTTCATCTTTCACGCGGGCATCGGAGGCGCGGAATCGTATACCCAGCAGATGACCGTTTGAAGCGAGCGTCGCAAACGCATAATGCCAGCTACTGACTTCAGCCAGACGTTCGCAGAGTTCGCGTTCGTTGCTGATGCTGACGCCGGCGCGTTTCAAAAGATTCAAGAATTTCAAAAAAGGTTTTTCGTTCAAATTCTTCATTTTTATCGAATCTCCTCGGTTTCGGTGGTTGCAGCGCCTTGGCGCATGCAGGGAATAACGCGACACGCCCGAAACGGTTGACACGACAGCGCAAACAAGAAATCTGATCCCTGATCCCTGACATCTGATCCCTGATTGCCTTTTCCCCTTTTGCGGCGCACACTTGGGACACGGGTCGAATACGCGGCTTCCGTGCGCTTGGAAGTCGCGGCGCCCTCTTCGATTCGATCGGTGCTCCTCCGTATCTTCGGGATAAAAGACCATGAAACGCCTGATGATTCTCCTCTCGCTCCTCGTCGTTCTCAGCGGTGTTTACTTCTATTCTCGACGCCCCCCGACCGAGGCTCAAAAAACCGAAAACGACGCACAGAGCGCCAAAGAAGATGCCGCCGCGCAGGCGGACATAAAACATATGCTCGAAACTCGACGCCCCCTGACACCCGAAGAAGAGGCGCAGAGGGCCGCCGAGGACGCCGCCGCGCAGGCGGACGCAAAACGCATGCTCGAAAATGTCATCAGAGAGAGCGAATATCTGATGTCGCTTCCGCCGGAAGAAAAGGAGATCGTGCTTTTGAAACGCCGATCGGAGGACCTCACCGCGCCACCCTACCCCGACCTCGAAATGGAACCCAAGGATTCGCAGCCACCGACCGCGTGGAGAGAGGCCGAGATGAAGCGCTACGCGGCGCTTTTCGACGGAGCGAAGGTCGATCTGCTGATCGTCCCCTTTCAGGTCCAGGGATACGGAATCAGCCGCACCCACCGTTCGCTGATGAGCGCCCTCCTCTCTTCGACGCTGTCCCGGTCGGTCAAGGTCGCCAACCCCTATTTGCTCGCCCGCGCGCTGGGCGACACGGACCGCCGGATCGACCGCGGCGCCGTCTTTCGGCTGGCTTCGCGCGTCGGAGCGAAACGGATTCTCTGGACCTACGCCGGACACAGGGACGCCGCTTCTCTCGACCTCTACTTCCAGTTCCAGGAACCCGGCAAGGACGGTTCCTTTTCGGAAACGCCCGACCTGCCGGGGAAAGCCATCGCGAACATCGCCTTTGACGACGAGAATCCTCCCGTTCTGGCCTTTCGGAAAAACCTCGCGAAAATCGTCGAAACGCTGGGCTACGCTTTCAGTGAAGTGCCGACCCTCGCGGCGAAAGACCTCGAATCCGCCATACCTGCGGACTTCACGGCGATCCTTCGACCCGAAGACCCGGCGAATTCGGCGTTGCAACTGCAAATGCTCGCGCATCTTCTGCCCGAAGACGCCTACCGCGCCAAGTTGCGCCTCTTCGAACGCTCGCTGCTGCTGGCGTGGCAACTGCCGCCGGAACATCCCGCGACGCGGCAGATCCTCGCGCGCGCGTATTACTCGATCGGCATGCGCCTCCCGGCGCTCGCCGCGATCAAATCACCGCAAAACGACGTCGAACACGCGCTCGTCGCGCTTTTGAACGGCAACCTTCCCGACCTGGAAAACCACCGCGCGCGCATTCAGAATTCCCCTCAACGCCTGATGGCCGAAATCGACGTATCCGACGTTCGTTACGCGTATGAAAAACCTCCCGGTGAAGACACGCGGAGCTTCCAGGACAAACTCCCGGAACCCCTGATACACTTCTTCGAACGCCGGATCGAGGACGGCGACCCGGTCAAGCTGCATCGCTTCAGCAATTTTCAGGTGCTCCGCGTCCTCGGCGAAGAGTTCCCTTCCGCCGGCCAAGGGATCGTGCAGATGCTACGCAGGAAACTAGCCGCTGTGCAAAGGATGGGCAGCGAAGAGGTCGACATGCTTCTGGAAAATTACCTGAAGCCCACGCTGGCGCTGGCGGATGCCTCGTCGTACAACACGTCGATGTCGTGGGGGCCGCACAGGCTCGACGTCCTCGAATTCCTCACGCAATCCGGCCTCTCCAACCTGATCTACGCCGCCGACAGGATGGCGCGGAGTCAGGCTGTATATAACAGTGCGATCGGGTATATCAAGGGAATCGGCCCGTTATTCGGTTCGCATCCGGAGATACTCTCGGCGCGCGCGTACGCGGAATACCACGGACCGATCCAACAACTCAGCGGGGAAGCCAGAAAGGATCTGTACGCTCAATACGCAAAAAATGTCCATATGTCCGGTTACTGGAAGCATATGAGTTACGACTATTTGAGTTCCGACCGACCATCTTCTTCCTTGGCGAACATCACTTACGGCGCCTACCGCCTCAAAAACCTCTTCCAGGCCACGCGCAACGTGACCCTGAAAGAAAGGCTGCTCAAGGAAACGGAAGGCCGCCTCGACGGAAGCGGGGTGCGCGAAATCTTGGCCGTCGATCTCTATGAAGCGCAAGGGAATATGCAAGCCGCGAAAACAGCCTTGCAGGACTTCGTCAAAACGAAGCCGACGGATTTCATCGCTTACAACCGCTTGGGCGAATTCCTGATCAAAGAGGGGGAGTATCGACAAGCCGCAGACGTTTTTGAGACTTTCCCCGGACTCGACAAGGAAGGCCGTTCGGTCACATCGGATAACCACGCCTACGACATCGCTTCGAGGTTCTTCTGGATGGGAGAAAACGAACTCGCGAAGCCCTTCTTCAAAATCGCCGCCGCGTCGCATACGGGTTCCGGAGCGAGCATGATGAGCGCGGTACGGCTCTCGCTGATCGACGGCGATTACTCTGACGCCATGCGCCGTCTTTATGGCGCCGTGCGACGTTACCCCTTGAGTCAGCGTTACAACGATTACTTTAGCCTCCTCCATGTTTTCGGTGCGTCGCAGGCGGCGTGGGACGGTTTTCTCGTCGTCGTCGCCAATTCCTCGGAACCCCATGTCTGGGATTCGCTCTTGGTCGGCCACCGGCGCTTGCGTTACAGCGACGAAAAAATCGTCGATTGGCTCAAACAGCCTCCGCTCGAGGGCAAGACAGGCATG
>JAISDL010000167.1 GCA_031264825.1 Accumulibacter sp.
GCCTTGTGCTTTCAGGCGATGGAAAAACCCGTCGTCGCCGCGGCGCAGGGCGCGGTTGCGGGATTCGGACTTTCGCTGATGATCGCCGCCGACCTCGTCGTCGCCGCCGAAGACGCCTATTTTACCCTCGCGTACAGCAATATCGCGCTTTCTCCCGACGGCGGCGCGACCTGGACCCTGCCACGTTTCGCCGGACTCAAGAAAGCGATGGAAATCGCCCTCCTCGGCGAGCGCTTCGACGCGCCGACGGCGCGGACCATGGGTCTCGTCAACCGCCTTTACCCCGCCGATCAGGTCGATGTCGAGGCGAAAAAACTCGCCGTCCGCCTGGCGGCCGGTCCGGCGCAAGCGATCGCACGGACCAAGGCGCTGATCAACGCCTCGTTCGACGCCTCTTTCAAGGAACAACTGCTCGCCGAACAGAACGCCTTCGTCGGATGCGCGACGCACCCCGACTTCGCCGAAGGTCTCGCCGCGTTCTTTGAAAAACGCCGGCCAGCATACCAGCGTGACTGAGGACTGAGGACAGAAGACTGAGCGGCCTTCGGCCTTTGTAGTCAGTTGTCTGTAATCAGAGGGAGGAAGTCCTGCGACCACTGAATACTGAAAACTGATCACGAAGCGAGCGTAGCGAGCGCTCTGTCTTCTATCTTCTGTCCTCTGTCTTCTGATCCCAACGTTCCGCTTTCGCGCGAATGACGGAACAAGGGCGATTTGGAAAAGGAATTGACCAGCAAGATTGAGGACAATCATGAACCCAAGCTTTCTTGCGCCTCCTCAAGAAGCCGCGCCGTACTGTTGGTTGATCGAGATCGGCTCAACGAAGCTGGGAGTACATCGGCGCGATGGATGGTGCGCACAGCTCGATGAACGCTTGATTTTTTTCGACTCCGAGGAAAAGTGCATGCTTCTGATGCCCATCCTTGAAATCGAAGCGGAGAAATTCCTTGATTTCCTCAAGCGAGCGGAACTTCATG
Organism: Accumulibacter sp.; assembly: GCA_031264825.1. Taxonomy (GTDB): domain Bacteria; phylum Pseudomonadota; class Gammaproteobacteria; order Burkholderiales; family Rhodocyclaceae; genus Propionivibrio. The sequence continues at coordinate 978 of JAISDL010000167.1, forward strand.
CTCCCGCTTACTCCAATGCGATTCGTCGGTTTCCGAAAGCGCTCTTGCTCAAACACGTATTTCACACGGCCGTTTCTGGATACTGGATTGAAAAAGCTTTGGCATGGTTGGTCGATGACGGCGCGCTTCAATCTCGATTTTCGGACGAGCTTGAAAAAATCATTGACAAAAAAATAATGCCTCAAGCCGTCCGACAAAAAGCCCGGAAGATCGTGAAATCTCTCCGCGACGGCGCAAAGAATGCGGCACATCCACACCCCGCGACTCCCGCCACGGTGGCTCATGCGGGTCGTGATCTGGAAATGACTCAAAAATAACGACCGAGTCAAGACATGGATTTCAGGGCGCAGGTCGAGAAGTATTTCAAAGAGGCGACCGATCGCTACCATCTGCGTGTCGTTCCATTTCACGATTCTAAAGTGTTCCTCGCAGGGAGCGATTATGCCGTTTCCATTACATGGAGCCGCGACGGCATTGACGTTTGGTATTACGAACTTACCGCCAAAGGCGCGTTCGTGCATTATTGCATAGACGACATGATCACGAAGTTCCGTTTCTCGGCGGAGGATAACAAACACTACGGAAACCCCGGCAATACCCTGGATGATCGGAACTGCGCGTTGCTTCGCGTCGTCGCTTCCCGATTGACGAACCGATGCGGCGACATCCTGAGCGGAGACAGAGCGTGGCTGGGTGTTTTGCGCGACAAAGACCGAGCGTCATGGGAAGGGTGGTTCGTAAATCCAATTGGCCCCATCGGAATATTTTCGGATTATGTCATCAACCCGGTGCGGAGCGATTTCAGGACGAAAAGCGAGAAATACCTCCGAAGAGTGATCAACCGCTACAAACTTCATGCCGTTCCGCTGGGTCCATCGGAAATGTTTCTGGCTGGTATGGACTTTGCCGTCTCGCTTGTCCTTGTCGGCGAGTCTGTGGACATCCGGTATTACGAATATAATTCCAGAGGGATGCTCTTGTATCACAGCATAAGAAAGATGCTCGCGGAACAAGGTCTCCTCGAAGAATCCTTTTTGCATTATTGCATAAGAGACATGTTGACAGAATATCGTTTCTTTCCGGGAGTTTTCCGACACGCCGACCCTGCGGAAAAACGGCTCTGCGCGGAGCTTCGTGTCGTCGCCTCCGGGCTGGAAAAATGCAAGGACATTCTCAGCGGGGACAAGGCTTGGCTACGCGCGTTACGGAAAAAAGAACCCTTGGCGTGGAAAGGCAGCATCGTGAATCCGATCGACCTGATCGCCTTGTCGAAAGGCGTGGTGTGAATCCTTCCGTCCCCGGACAGAGCAAAGCTCATCCCGACCATTGTAGACTCGACAATAATAAACAATTTGTTTATAGTTTGCCCTGTGATTCAGACTTTTGCCAACGCCGAAACCGAGGCGTTTTTTACGACCGGCCAGTCGCGCCAAATCGCCGCGCCCATCCGAAAGCGAGCGGCGATGCGCTTGCACCAACTCGACGCCGCAACACAAGTGGAAGACTTGCGCATGCCGCCCTCCAATCGTTTGGAGCGGCTTTCAGGTGAGCGCGCCGGACAGTGGAGCATCCGCATCAACGATCAATGGCGCGTGTGTTTCGAGTGGAGCGAGAGCGATGCGTGGAATGTTGAAATCGTCGATTACCACTGAAGGAATTGTCATGCCGAACAAGGGATTACCCGCCATTCACCCCGGCGAATTTTTGGTCGAAACGCTGAAGGAACTGGGCGTCTCGCAAGCGGCGTTCGCGCGCGCGATCGGTATTTCTCCGATGCGGGTATCGCATGTAATCAAGGGCGTGCGCCCAGTCACGGCGGAACTCGCTTTGCTGTTTGGTCGGTTTTTCGACCAGTCGCCGCGCTACTGGATGAATCTGCAAACGAATTTCGACATGAAAACCGCCGAGGCGAGTATCGCGCGTCAGTTGCGCGATGTTCCGGTCTATCTTCAATCAGAGGACAGAGCGCTCACTGCGCTCGCTTCGTGATCAGTGATCAGTGTTCAGTAAAACCCCTCCCCATCCCTCCCCTTATCAGGGGAGGGAGCTTTGATCCTCCCTCCTTGGAACAGAAATCAGGGTTCATGTGTCAGATGAAAACCGATCGGTGGTTCAAAGCTCTTTATACGGCGGCGAAGCCGCCGCTCACTGATCTGATTCCTGACTTCTGTCTCCTGATACCTGAAAGGCCGTAGGCCGTTCTGTCTTCTGTCCTCAGTGCTCATCGACACCCACTGCCACCTGGACGCGGTCGAATTCGACGCCGACCGCGACGCGCTCGTCGAAGCGGCACGGAGCGCTGGCGTCACGACGCTGGTCGTCCCCGCCGTCGATGTCGGGAATTTCGAAGCCGTCCGCGCGTGTTCTCTGTCTTATCGCGGCGTCTTGCCCGCTTATGGAATCCATCCGCTTTGCGTCGACCGCGCGCGGGAATCCGACCTGCGCGTCCTCGAAGAAACGCTTTCCCGCAGCGCGGCGACACCCATCCCCGCCGTCGCCGTTGGCGAAATCGGACTCGACTTCTACTTTGACGGTGCCGACGCCGCGCGCCAGGAATTCTTTTTTGTCGAGCAACTCAAAATCGCGCGCGAATTCGACCTCCCCGTTCTCTTGCACGTCCGTCGCGCCGTCGATGCGGTCTTGAAGTGCCTGCGCCGCGTGCGCGTACGTTCGGGTATCGCGCACGCCTTCAACGGCAGCCGTCAGCAGGCCGAGGCATTCATCGGGATGGGTTTCGCGCTCGGTTTTGGAGGCGCGATGACCTACCCGCGCTCGACGCGGATACGCGAACTCGCCGCGTCGCTCCCCCTCGAAAACCTCGTCCTGGAGAGCGACGCGCCCGATATTCCGCCCGTCTGGCTCGCGGGATCACGCAACACCCCCGCGCAGGTCTTCCGCTTTGCCGAGGAACTCGCCGGATTGCGCGCCCTGCCCGTCGAAGAAATCGTCCGTGCGACGACCGAAAACGCACGGAGGATTCTGAGCGCGCATAGGTTGGGGTGAGCGCAGCGATGCCCAACATCTCGCTTGCGCGAAGCGCAAGCCACTTCAGGGTTCAGGGATCAGATGTCAGGGATCAGGAATCAGAAGACAAGAACCGCGAAACACGGATACGCGCGAAAAAGTTTTGTAAATACAGAC
>JAISDL010000208.1 GCA_031264825.1 Accumulibacter sp.
CGGCCTGCGTCGGTCTGCCGGAAGCCGGCGCGCCCCCCGCGCAGTACGACTTCGGTCTTGCGGTCGAAAGCTCCAGCGGTGTTGCGGGGAAACTCGGTCTTTCGGTCAAGACGCCGAACTGGTTCGATTCGCTTTACGTCGATTACCGCTTGGTCGCCACCGCCCCGCTGGAACGGCGTGAATACACCACGAGTCGCTGGGCGGAAAACCCCGGCGTTCTGCTGAGCCGCCGCCTGCGGCAACAGATGGGATTCTCGGCCGACCCTCCCGGCGACGCGCGCATCTCCTGTACGCTTCGGGTCGATTTGAACGAGTTTTCGCAGATTTTCGATTCACCGAACGAAAGCCGCGCGCTTCTGGAAGCCGACGCGCGCCTGTTCGGCGGAAACAAGTTGTTGGCGCGGCGGCATTTTTCGGTCCAGCGCGCTTCGAGCACCCCGGACGCGCGCGGCGGGGTCGAAGCGCTCGTCGCGTCGGTCGGCCTTTTTTCGCGGGAACTCGAAAACTGGCTGGAAACCCTGAAAACCGCTCCTTCGTCCGGAGAATGTTTCTGATTCCATCCCCGGTTCATCCCACCCAATGTCGACTTCGCCTTGCCGTACACCCTGTACTGTGAAGCGGCTCGGCATCAAAGCATGAATGAACCGGAAAAGGAATGAACGTGAGGTTTTGGTGTGGACGCCGATTCCGCAAGCGTGTAGAAACTGTAACGGAAAGCCTTTCTTTCTTGACAAGGATGGAGAGCCTATTACAATCAGGATAACAATTCTTGTTTAGAGGAGACCGCGATGGCGAATATCTTTGTAAGGAAGGCGCAGGAAAACCAGCAGCAGCATAATAAATTTTCGTGGGAAAATCTCGGGGACATCAAGGAGGGGCGCGGCGATCTCGGCGAAGAAATGCCGGTGCTCGTCTATCGCTTGATGCAGTACACGATGCTCGACGTGCTGTCGAAGGCTTACGGCGGAGAGCAGGCCAACGAGTATTTCCGTCAGGCGGGCTTTCTGGCGGGGATGGAATTCTCGCATAACGTCCTCGACCTGAAGGTCGATTTCAACGCTTTCGTCGCGAATCTCCAGGCGGCTTTGAGGGACCTCAAGATCGGGATTCTGCGCGTCGAGAGCTTCGACGCCGATACGGGCAGCCTCGTGCTGACCGTCGGTCAGGACCTCGATTGCAGCGGCCTTCCGGTGACCAACGAGACCGTGTGCAATTACGACGAGGGTTTCATCGCGGGAATCCTTGAAGCCTATACCGGCAAGAAGTACGACGTGCGCGAAGTCGATTGCTGGGCCAACGGCGACAGGGTCTGTCGTTTCCAGGGGAACGTCGTTAACTAAGAAACAGACCAGACGATTCTGAATACGCCGGGTCTCGTCCGCGAGGTCCGGCGCTTGGTGGAGTGGCTGTCATAAACCCGGTTGCAGAGCAAATGTTCAATTATCTTGGGGATGTGATCTATAAGCCGGATCGCGCCAAGCTCGACCTTGAACAATTGCCTGAAGAATTCCGCGAATTGGGCGAAGGATTGCAGTATTTTGCCGAATGCCTCATCGAAACGAGGAATTTGGCCAAGGCGCTTGCAAAAGGCGACCTGAACGGCAAATTGCCGTCGCCGAACAACGAGATTGCCGCTCCGCTGAAGTCGCTCCATTCCTCGCTCAAACACTTGACGTGGCAGTCGCAGCAGGTTGCGAAGGGCGACTACCAGCAGCGTGTGAACTTCATGGGCGATTTCGCCACGGCGTTCAACACGATGATCGAACAGCTCGACGAGCGCCGCAAGGAACTGGTCGAGGAGATCGAGAGCGGCAAGCGCAAGACGCAGGACCTCGCTCAGAGCAACAGCCTTTTCGAGGCGATCACCGCGCAGGCGTCGCAGTGGATCGTCGTCATCGAAAAAGGGACCGGTCAGCGACTGTTCTGCAACTACCCGCTGACGAACATCCTCGTGGAGGATGAGTTCGAGCCGCAGATGAACGCGTGGCTCGAAATGCAGACGAATTCGATGGGAAGCGACGAGTCGCCGCACGTGACCGAAATGAGTCTCTTCGACAACACATGCGCGCAGTATTTTTCGGTATTCGTCCACCCCTTGCGCTGGTACGGACGTCAGGCGGTCGCCTTCGCGTTTTCCGACGTCAGCGCCGAGAAAGAACACCTGAAGGAACTCGAAAACGCCGCGTACCGCGACACGCTGACCAAGGTTTACAATCGGCATTACGGGATGCAGCTCCTCGACAACTGGTTGTCCGGGAAGATTCACTTCATCCTGTGCTTCGTCGACATGGACAATCTGAAGTACGTCAACGACAAGTTCGGCCACGGCGAGGGCGATAAATACATCCTTGCGGTGAGCGAATGCCTGCGTGACTTTTCGCCGCTCGCGCAGATCGCGCGCCTGGGCGGGGACGAGTTCATGCTCCTCGTGCAAGGCTGGACCCAGAAGGACGCGGAAGACCGCCTGGAAGAAATGCGGAGCCAGCTCGCCCGATACGGCGAAAAGCCGGACGCCTTGTACAACCACAGCATGAGCTACGGCATCATCGAAGTCGACAAGAGCAATACGCTGTCGCGCACCGACCTTTTGAGCACCGCCGACGAGAAAATGTACGAATACAAGCGCGCGCACAAGGCGCAGCGTCAGACCTGATCTTCCCCCCACTCGCCGTTCGCCACGGAGCGGTCGAGTTCCCATTGCTTCATCAGCGCATAGATCGCCGGGATGACGATCAAGGTCAGCACCGTCGAGGACACCATCCCGCCGATCATCGGCGTCGCGATGCGCCGCATCACTTCGGAACCGGCGCCATGATTCCACAGGATCGGCAGGAGTCCGACGATGTCGGTCGCGACGGTCATCATCTTGGGACGGACGCGCTCGACCGCGCCGGCCATGATCGCTCCGTAAAGTACGCCCGTGTCGGGCGGACGCCGCAGGCGGCGACACTCGTCCTTCGCATTTTTCCACGCGCTGTCGAGGTAGATGAGCATGACGATGCCGGTCTCCGCGGCGACCCCCGCGAGCGCGATGAAGCCGACGGCGACGGCGACCGAAAAATTGTAGTCGAGCGCCCACATCATCCAGACGCCGCCGACGAGCGAGAAGGGGACCGAGAGCATGACGATCAGCGTCGGCCCGACGCGGTTGAAATTGAAGTAGAGCAGAATGAAAATCGAGAGCAGCGTGACCGGGAGAATGATCTTCATTTTCTCCGCGGCGCGTTCCATGTTTTCGAACTGGCCGCTCCACGCGGCGTAATAACCGGGCGGGAATTCGACGTTTTCGGCGACCGCGCGTTTCGCCTCGGCGACGTAGCCGCCGATGTCGCGGTCGCGGAGGTCGATATAAATATAGGCGGTGAGGAGGGCGTTTTCGGTGCGTATGACCGAGGCACCCTGTGCGAATTTGATTTCCGCGACTTGCCCGATCGGGATCATCCCGTCGTTCATCGTCGCCACGAGGACTTCGCGGGCGATGCGCTGCGGGTCGGAGCGCAGTTCTCTCGGATAGCGCACGGTCACGCCGTAGCGTTCGCGCCCCTCGACGGTCGTTGTGACGCGCTCGCCGCCGAGCGCCGCGGCGACGACGTCCTGCAACTCGCCGACCGTCAGACCGTAACGCGCGAGTCGGGCGCGGTCGGGTTCGACGTTCAGGTAAAAGCCGCCCAGGATGCGTTCGGCGAACGCGCTCGTCGTCCCGGGCACCTTGCGCACGACCGCCTCGATCTCCTGGGCGAGTCTTTCGATCTCGACGAGGTCGTTTCCGAAGACCTTGACGCCGACGGGGGTGCGAATCCCCGTCGAGAGCATGTCGGTGCGCGACTTGATCGGCATCGTCCATGCGTTGGATATTCCGGGAAACTGAAGCGCCTTGTCGAAAGCGTCGATCAGCGCGTCGATTGTCATTCCGGGGCGCCATTCCGATTCGGGCTTCAGATTGATCGTCGTCTCGAACATTTCGAGCGGCGCGGGGTCGGTCGCGCTCCCCGCGCGTCCCGCCTTCCCGAAAACCGACGCGACTTCCGGAAAGCTCTTGAGAATCCTGTCCTGCGTCTGGAGGAGTTCGGCGGCCTTCGTGACCGACATTCCGGGTAACGACGTCGGCATGTAAAGCAGCGTCCCCTCGTTCAGGGTCGGCATGAATTCCGAACCTATCCTCGACGCGGGGTAGAGCGTGACGCCGAGCGTCGCGACGGCGAGGACGAGGACCGTTTTTTTCCACCGCAGGACGATCGCGATGACCGGTCGGTAAATCCAGATCAGAAATCGGTTGACGGGGTTTTTTTCCTCGGCGACGATCTTTCCGCGCACGAAGAAATGCATCAGCACGGGGACGAGCGTGATCGACAGGAAGGCGGCGGCGGTGATCGCGAGGATCTTCGTCCAGGCGAGCGGCGAGAACATCCGGCCTTCCTGCCCTTCGAGCGCGAAAATCGGGAGAAAGGAAACCGTCGTGACGAGCAGCGAATAAAAAAGCGAAGGCCCGACCTCTTTGCATGCGTCGAGCATCGCCTGGGCGCGCTCGGCCGCCGTATGATTTTCGGGCAAATCCTCGATGTATTTGTGCGCGTTCTCGATCATGACGACGGCGGCGTCGATCATGACGCCGACGGCGATCGCGATTCCGCCCAAGCTCATCAGGTTCGAATTGATTCCGAGCGCGCGCATCGCAATGAACGACGCGAGAATGCTGACGGGCAGAACGAGCGCGGCGACGAGCGCGCTCCGCAGATGGAGCAGGAAGACGGCGCAGACAAGCGCGGCGATCAGGGTTTCCTCGATCAGCGTGTCCTTCAGCGTGGCGACCGCGCGATGGATGAGTTCCGACCGGTCGTAAAGCGTCTCTACGCTCACGCCGGCGGGCAGACCCGGCCGGATTTCGTCGATTTTGTCCTTGACGCCGCGGATGACTTCGAGCGCGTTCTGCCCGTAGCGCGCCATCGCGATCCCCGCGACGATTTCACCGTCGCCGTCGAGTTCGGCGATTCCGCGCCGCTCGTCGGGGATCAGCTCGACGCGGGCGATGTCGCGGATCAATACCGGAACGCCGCCCTCGCTCTTGACGGCGATGTCTTCGATGTCGCGTACGCCCCGCAGATACCCCCTCCCGCGAACCATGTACTCGATCTCGGAGATTTCGACGGTGCGTCCGCCGACGTCGCGGTTCGAATCGCGGAGAACCTGCGCGACCTTCATCAGCGGGATTCCGTAGGCGCGCAGCTTCACCGGGTCGACCGTCGCCTGGTAGGTCTGGACGAAACCGCCGATCGACGCGATTTCGGAGACGCCGGGGGCCTTGCTCAGTTGATAGCGGACGAACCAGTCCTGGATCGAGCGCAGTTCGGCGAGCGTTTTGTTCTTGGCGACGAGGCCGTACTGATAGACCCAGCCGACGCCGGTCGCGTCGGGGCCGATCCGTGGCCTGACGCCTTCGGGGAGGCTGTCGGCGGCGGAGTCGAGGTATTCGAGGACGCGCGAACGCGCCCAGTAAATGTCGGTGTCGTCTTCGAAAATCACATAGACGAAGGACGCGCCGAAAAACGAAAAACCGCGCACGACTTTCGACTTCGGCGCCGACAACAGCGCCGTCGTCAGGGGGTAGGTGATCTGGTCTTCGACGACCTGCGGCGACTGCCCCGGCGCTTCGGTGTAGACGATGACCTGCACGTCGGAGAGATCGGGCAGCGCGTCGACCGGCGTGCGGAGAAGCGCGAAGATTCCGGCGAGAATCAGGACGAAGGTCGCCAGGAGGACGACGAAGCGGTTCCGGAACGAATGTTCGATGATTTTGGAGAGCATCGCGTCAGTGTCCTGTGTGGGCGGCGCCCGAAGCGCCGGGGTGTCCCGGAGCGCTTGGTGCGCCCGAAAGCGGTCGAATTGCCGTGATCACCCACTCGCCCGCGCCGCGCTCGACGAAGTCGAATTCGACGCGCGCGCCGGCTTCGATCCCCTTTCGCGGAACGTCGGCGGCGAGCGTGAAGTCCATCGTCATTGCAGGCCAGTGTAGCGAAGCAACCGGCGCGTGTTCGATGCTCACGACGCCTTCTTCGGGACCGATCGAATCGACCTTCCCCGTCGCCGTGTGGACGACGCGCTCGACCCCGGCGGCGCGCGGGGCCGTCCCGGCGCCGGGGGGCTTGGGGGCGACGAGGCCCGAGATCGCGGCGTTCAAATTGCTTTCCGCGTCGATCAGGAAATTCGCGGCGACGACGACGCGTTCGCCTTCTCCGAGACCGTCGAGAACTTCGACGAAGTCCGCGTCGCTCCGCCCGGTGCGGATCGTGCGTGGGCTGAAACGGCCTTCGCCGCGATCGACGAAAACGATTTGCCGCGTTCCGCTGTCGAGAACGGCCGAGGCGGAAATCGCGAGGACCTCGTCGGCTGAAGCGCTCTCGAGTTCGACCTGCGCGAACATCGCGGGCTTCAAGACGAGGTCGGGGTTGTCGAGTTCGATGCGCGCGCGCGCGGTGCGCGTCGCAGCGTCGAGCATCGGATAAACGTAGGCGACCTTTCCCTCGAAGGATTTGTCGGGGTAGGCGTCGGCGCGTACGCGCGCCGCGCCGCCGACGGCGATGAACCCGATGTCCTGTTCGGCGACGTCGGCGACGACCCAGACCGAGGAGAGGTCGGCGATTCGATAAAGTGTTTCACCCGGCATGAAGCGCATTCCGGCGAGCGCCATTTTTTCGACGACGACCCCCGTGGCCGGCGAATCGAAGGAAAGCGTGCGCCGCGTTTTGCCCGACCGCGCGATCGCGCGTATTTCTTTTTCGGGGATTCCCCAGTTTCGCAGGCGTTCCAGCGACGCTTTGGCGAGGAGATGCGCGCCCGAGCGCGCCGTGTCGTTCTCGCTTCCCGCGGTGCCGAGCGCACGGACGCCGGAGAGCGCGATCGCGTACTCGCGTTGCGCGGAAACGAGTTCGGGGCTATAGACTTCGAAAAGCGTCTGACCTTTCTTGACGGCTTCGCCGGTGATCGCGACGTGGAGGCGCTCGATATACGCTTCGAACCTCGGCGTGACGGCGTGGATGCGCCTCTCGTCGGCTTCGACGCGCCCGGTCGCGCGGACCCGCCGCTTCAGGACGCGCTTCTGGACGGTTTCGGTCCGAACGCCGAGCTTCTGGATTTTTTCAGGGCCGACGCTGACTTGTCCCGGGAACTTCGCTGTGCTCGCGTCGTCGTCTCCTTCATAGACGGGGAGGTAGTCCATCCCCATCGGGTCTTTTTTCGGGGTCGGCGACGTGTCGGCCAGACCCATCGGGTTGCGGTAATAGAGGATTTTGCGCGATCCCGCGCGGGAGGCGCCCGGAGCTTCGGCGGAGGTGGCCCCGCTCCGGTGCGCGCTTTTTCCGGCAAGGTAACCGGCGTAGCCCGAAACGCCGGCGACGAGGATTCCGGCAATTCCGATGATTCCAACCATCCCAACCATCCCAACCATCCCGACCATCCCGCCGAGCGGGAGCTTTGGCAGCTTCATAAATCGTCCCCAAGGATTTTTTCGACTTCGGCAAGGCGGATCAGCGATTCGGCCTGCGCTTTCAGACGGCTCTGTCGCGCCTGACGGATTTGGCGCTGCGCTTCGAGCAGCGTCGAAAAGTCGACTTTCGCCGTTTCGTAAGCGGCGAGCGCGGCGAGGAAGGTCGATTCGGCCTGCGGCAGAAGGCTCGATACGACGAGCGACTCGGCGTGCCGCGCGGCTTCGATTCCCGACAGGTTTTCGGCAAGCTCGGCGAGCACACGGCGGCTTGCAGCTTCCTTGCGCAGGCGCGCCGCGCCGAGCATCGACTCGGCTTCGCGCTCTTTGGCGCGTCGGGAGGTTTGCTGGAGCGGGATATTGAATTCGACCATGACTTCCCATTCCCGGACGGCGTGCTGGTACTGGATCGGCGAGACGCCGAGCGTAAAATCGGGGTAGCGGTCTTTGTACGTCAGATCGCGCTGCTTTTCGGCGGCGCGTATCCGCGCTTCTTCGGCGAAGAGTTCCGGGTTGCGCTCGCGCGTGCGCTCTTCGAGCGCCGCGTATTCGAGTTTCGCCGGCGCGGGCAGCGCGCGCAGGCGTTCCGGAGCGGCGAGGAAAGCGTCGGCCGGACGCGAAAGCAGCGCGTTTACGCGCGTCTGAATCTGACGACCCTCGTTCTCCATCTGGATGAGTTCGCTGCGGATCGCCGTCTGTTCGAGTTGCGCCCGTATGACATCCTGTTGCGCGGCGAGTCCGACCGCGTAACGGGTCCGCGCGATTTTTTCGAGGCGCGACATCAGATCGAGTTCTTCGCGCGCGAGGCGAACGACGCGGTCGAGCGTATAGCGCTGAACGTGCGCGGCCTTGATCCGCGCGGCGATCTCGATCCACGCGCCGTCCGCACGCGAGCGTGCGACTTCGGCTTCATGCCGCGCGACGTCTTCCTTCAGCGCGCGCTTTCCGTACCAGGGCAAGGTCTGCATCAAAAGGTAGCGCGTGCTGCCGACGCGGCTCGGCGCGAGCGTGGCCTTTTGCTCGCCCATGCGCGTCATGTCGCGGAACTCGGTACGGAGCATCGGGTCGGGCAGCGCGCCGGCGGGGAGAATCCGCTCGTCGGCGGCGTCGGCCTCAAAGCGCATCGCGGCGGTGTCCGCGTTCGACGCGCGCGCGAATTCGAGCAGACTCTCTACGGTGCGTCCCAAGAGCGCGTCGTCGGCGCGCGAGGAAAACGGCAACGCGAGGCAGAAGATCAGCGTATAGACGCGAAGCGGGGCTTTTTTCATTCGGACGCCTCGAGTCGTACGACGGTCAAGGCGCCGTTTATCGATTCCGCGGCGAAACGGACGGTGTCCCCCGCGTGTACGCGGTCGAGCCAAGCGGCGTCTTTCACGCGAAAGCTCATCGTCATCGCCGGCATACCGAGGCCGGCGAGCGGCCCGTGGCTGAGCGTGATTCTCCCGGCAGCCTTGTCGACCCTTCTGACGACGCCCGCGACGAGTTCCGGGGGCGCCGCATCGTCCCGCGCGGCGTGTCCGTGCGCGTGCGCGGAGTGTGAACCTTGTGAACCTTGCGAACCCTGCGAACCGTGCGAAGCGTGTGAGGCGTTCGGTTCCGCGGCGGCGGCGACGGGTGCGGTAAAAACCGCCCAAGCGAAAAAAAAGGCGGTGAAAAATGTTTTTTTCATTCAGACTCCCGGCGAGACGATTCAAAAGATTTTGCAAAAGTCTAGACAATCGAGCGCGACAGGAGGCTGACGCGCGGATTACTTTTTTGTAATCTTGTGAAAACGGCGGATGGTTTTCGCTTATCCTGAAAGCGAAGGAGGGACGCGATTGAAAATTCTTGTCGTCGAAGACGAACTGAAAACGGGTGACTACCTGCGTAAAGGCTTGGCCGAGGCGGGGTTCGTCGTCGACCTCGCGCGCGACGGGCGCGACGGTCTTCACGAAGCCTTGAGCGCCGACTACGACCTCGTCCTCCTCGACGTCATGCTTCCGGGTCTCGACGGATGGGGCGTTCTGCGCGCGCTGCGCGCCGTCGGGAAGAAAACGCCGGTACTCTTTCTCACGGCGCGCGACGAGATAGACGACCGCGTGCGCGGGCTTGAACTCGGCGCCGACGATTACCTCGTCAAGCCCTTCGCGTTCGCCGAGCTGCTCGCGCGTGTGCGCAGCCTGTTGCGGCGCGGGGGACAGCGCGCCGAGGGCGATCTTTCGGGCTTTTTGCGCGTCGCCGACCTCGAACTCGACCTGCACAAGCACCGCGCCGTACGCGCCGGAAAGCGGATCGACCTCACGGCCAAGGAATTCGCGCTGCTCGAACTCCTGATGCGTCGGCGCGGCGAAGTCCTGCCGCGTTCCTTGATCGCCGCGCAGGTCTGGGATATGAATTTCGACAGCGATACCAACGTCGTCGAGGTCGCCGTGCGCCGTCTGCGCGCCAAGATTGACGACGGTTTCGATCGCCGCCTGATCCGTACCCGGCGCGGCATGGGCTACGTGCTCGACGAGGCGGACGACGAATGATTCCTTTTCCAGATCATCCATTCCAATTTTTGTTGGATCTCGTCTCGTTCTTTCGTTGGGCTTCGCTACGCTCAGCCCAACGATCATGGCGCGGGTCGTCGTCACCCCGTATAATGAAACATTGCCAGTGATTCACCGATCTCCGAGTTAGAGGCACCAGGGGTGGTGCTTGGCCGAGGTGGCGGGTTACAGGCATTTGCTCTTTGCGTAATTCATCG
>JAISDL010000212.1 GCA_031264825.1 Accumulibacter sp.
TCCGCCGCCCCTTATGCGTCGGCGACACGCTGACGCGCCGCTCGACGATTCTCGACATTACCGAAAAGGAAGGGCACAAAGGTCCGCTCGTCTTCGTTCGCGTTCTTCACGAATACCTCCACGCGGGAGAAAGCGACCCCGCGCTCGTCGAATTCCACGATATCGTCTATCGAGGAAAGCCGCTCCCCGGTGAAGCGGCTCCGGGCGTCAAAGCACCCATCGAGGCACCGTGGAAAAAAAGCATTGTACCCGACGACGTATTGCTTTTCCGCTACTCGGCGCTGACGCTCAACAGCCACCGGATTCATTACGACTGGCGCTACACGACCGAGCACGAAGGCTATCCGGGCTTGATCGTCCACGGCCCTCTCCTTGCCACGCTCTTGCTCGAACTCTTGCGCGAACACCGCCCCGAAGCCGAACTCGCCGATTTTGAATTCCGCGCGCTGCACCCGCTTTTCGCCCCCCACCCCTTCGTACTTTGCGGCGCGCCGCAAGCCGACGGGAAAATCGTCCGGCTCCGGGTCGTCGACCACGAGGGCAATCTGGGGATGGAGGCCACCGCGTCGTTACGTTGAAGCTCAACGGCGATGGAAATTTTCGGTCTCCCCAGCGTCGAGAAGAGCCTGGACGCGATCCCTGACCTGCTTCGACGCTTGGTATCGGCTTTGCGGCTCGCCGGGAAATTTGGACTGAAAGTATTTTTCGGCATCAAACAGCGTTGCGTAGGCGCGGGCAAGTTCGGGATACGCGTTCAAAGCATCCCGTTCGGGAAGTTTTTCAAAAGCGACGGCGCGAGCGGGCCGGATGGCCTCCAAGAGCAATTCTTTCATCCCGGGACGCTTTTCGAATTGATGGATGCTGTCGTACATCTTGAACTTCTGCTCGCATTCGGGAAGCCGCGTCATGGAAATCTCGTTGACCGCCCGGTCGCGCGCGATGTAAAGACCGTCCCGACTTTTGGGCGTCTGGTTGAAGCGCGTCCAGTCCAGCTCAAAGCCGGATTCCTTCGCCAGTTGCCGCGTGAAGGTTCGCAGGGTTCTGCTGTTACCGTCCTGAAAGGGATGAATGTAATCGAGGCGGGAATAGAGTTCGGCGACCGTGACGGCAAAAGCGCCGGGTTTTAGCCTGGATAATCGCTTTGGGTCGACGGTTTTCAGGGTTTCATCGAGTTCCCTGATCTCGTCCGCGCCCATCCAGGAGTAGCCGATGTAGGAATGCGCGTGGCTGGCTTCCAGCGGTCTATTCTTGGAATGAAGTTTGTCGGGAGGCGTTGGCGGGCGAAATTCGCCGGGAGAATATCGGGTAATGCCATGCCTGGGGCAATCCTGAAAGATGACGCGGTGCGTCTCTTTCAGGTGCGCCGCGTCGAATTTTCCGGGGATTGGCCGAAGTTCAAGTTCCTTGACCCGCTTCCACGTCAGGCGAGTTTCAAGTTCAACGTCATTCATTCAGATACGATAGACGGAAGGTTCCAATCCCTGCATGGCAAGGTATTCATCAAAGTCGAATTCGCCGGAGGCGTAACGTTCCGCCAAGGCATTATCTTCGGGACTGACCTTGAACCCTTCAAGTTCCACGTTTGCCCGTGCAAAATCGACGGCCTGACGGCGGGCCAGAAGTTCCGTTGCGGAAAGCGCCGGTCTGACGGGCGCATTTTCTTCGTTCGCCTCTTCGATGCGGCTGATTACCGCGGCATTCATGGCTTCATCTCCTGTAGTTTCTGTCGCACTTAAGATTATACACGCAAAAACAATGCCTTGGGGGTGTATTTGCCGTTATTTCCGGCGCATTCTTACACCCCGCCCTGCCCCGTCCGCGCAAGCGTCTCACCTCGAATTTTTCCCGGAAGAACGCTTGACCAAAGGGCGGTTTATCGTCTTCTCCACGCTTTTCCTTCGAGACTTCCCCTACGGAAAAGAATCGCCGAGGAAACGCGCCTGAAAAAATATCGAACAAACGCCGAGCAATGTGTTAGTTTTAGAGGAAAGCGCAGATTTCTCGTCACCGCCCGTCTGGAAAACGCCACGGAGGAAAACGCCGCGCCAAGGGACTCAACGCCCTCGGCGAGAGTTTGGTCCGCTCGAAAAGCCGGGGAGGTCGGGCGAGGAAGCGCGAAAGCTCTCTTCATTCATTTTCAGGCACTCACTATGGACACGAAGGCACAGCTCGAACTACTCGTGAAAAAACAGGCCGAGGCGCGCCTTGGCGGCGGTCAGGATAAAATCGACAAGCTGCACGCACAGGGCCGTCTGACGGCGCGCGAACGCATCGACCTCCTGCTCGACCCCGGCTCGTTCGAAGAATTCGACACATTCAAGACGCACCGTTGCCATAATTTCGGCATGGAAAACACCGTCTATCCCGGTGACGGCATCGTCACGGGGCACGGCACGGTCAATGGCCGCATCGTCTACGTCTATGCGCAGGATTTCACGGTCTTCGGCGGTTCGCTTTCCGAAACGCTGGCCGAAAAAATCTGCAAGGTGATGGACCTCGCCGTCAAAAACGGCGCGCCGGTCGTCGGCCTGAACGATTCGGGCGGCGCGCGCATCCAGGAAGGCGTCGAAAGCCTCGCGGGTTACGCCGACATCTTCCTGCGCAACGTGATGTCGTCCGGCGTCGTCCCGCAGATCTCGGCGATCCTCGGCCCCTGCGCCGGCGGCGCGGTCTACTCGCCCGCGCTGACCGACTTCGTCGTCATGGAGCGCGGCAATTCGTATATGTTCCTGACCGGCCCCAAGGTCGTCAAATCGGTCACGCACGAGGACGTGAGCGTCGAACAACTCGGCGGCGCCGACATGCACTCGACGCAAAGCGGCCTCTGCGACTATCCGGCGACGTCGACGCCCGACGCTGTCGACTACATCAAGCGTCTGCTCGCCTACCTGCCGCAGAACAACCTCGAATCGCCGCAAACGCTCGTCTGCACGGACCCGCTCGACCGCGCCTCCGAAAAACTCTCGTCGATCGTCCCGTCGAACCCGAACGCGGCTTACGACATGAAGGCGCTGATTCTCGAAACGGTCGACGACCACGAGTTCTTCGAGATCAAGGCGCAATTCGCGCCGAACCTGATCGTCGGCTTCGCGCGCTACGGCGGCGCGTGCGTCGGCATCGTCGCGAATCAGCCCGCGCACCTTTCCGGCGTGCTCGACATCGATTCGTCGATCAAGGGCGCGCGCTTCGTGCGCTTTTGCGATTGCTTCAACATCCCCCTCGTCACCTTCGTCGACGTTCCGGGCTTTCTCCCCGGTACCGCGCAGGAGTACGGCGGAATCATCCGAAACGGCGCGAAAATGCTGTACGCCTACGCGGAGGCGACGGTGCCGAAGATCACGGTCATCACCCGAAAAGCCTACGGCGGCGCGTACTGCGTCATGTCGTCGAAGCATTTGCGCGGCGACATCAACTATTCTTGGCCGAGCGGCGAAATCGCCGTCATGGGCGCGAAAGGCGCGGTCGAAGTCCTCTACGCGCGCCAGTCGAAAGAAGCGCCGGACCCCGCCGCCTTCCTCGCCGAAAAGGAAAGGGAGTACAGCGAAACCGTCGCGAACCCCTATATCGCCGCGCAACGCGGCTATATCGACGACGTGATTCCGCCCACCGCGACGCGCGCGCGCATCGCGCGTGCGCTCAAGCTCCTGTGGAACAAACGCGACTCGAACCCGATGAAAAAACACGGGAACATCCCGCTCTAGCCCGCCGGAACGACAGGAGCATACGATGAAAAGCAGATCGAAAAAAATCGCGGCGGCGCTCGCCGCCGTCGAAGCGTATATGCAGGACGAATATTCTGCGGCGGCGCAAATCCCGCCGCCTCCGCCGCCCTGCGTCGAACCGACCGCGTGGGCCTTGTCCGCCCGACTCGACACGATGACGGGGCACAGAATGATGCAGTTTCGCGCTTTTTCCAGCATACGCTGATCAAGAACCGATTCAATCTCAATTTTCGTGGAGCCAGCAATGAACGACAACGCCGTAAAAGCAACGCCGATGAACTACAACGCCGACCGACCGCCCGCGAGCAACCCGGTAAAGATCATGGATCTGTCGCTGCGCGACGGGCACCAGTCGCTGTTCGCGACGCGCGGACGCACCGAAGACATGATCCCCGTGGCCGAGATGATGGACGAAGTCGGCTTCTGGGCGCTCGAGACCTGGGGCGGCGCGACCTTCGACACGATGCACCGCTTTCTCAACGAGGACCCGTGGGAACGCCTGCGCGTCCTGAAGCGCTACATCAAGAAGACGCCGTTCAGCATGCTACTTCGCGCGCAAAACCTCGTCGGCTACCGCAATTACGCCGACGACGTGGCGACGGCCTTCGTCGACCGCACCGCGGACAACGGAATGGACATCTTTCGGACGTTCGATTCGCTCAACGATTACCGCAACTTTGAAACGGTCGTCCGGCAGATCAAGAAAAGCGGAAAGCACTTCCAGGGCTGCATCTGCTACACGATGACCGAGCCTCGCCTGGGCGGCGACGTCTACACGCTCGACTACTACATCGCAAAGGCAAAAGAACTCGAAGCGATGGGCGCTGATTCGATCTGCATCAAGGACATGGCCGGGCTGATCGCCCCCTACGACGCCTACACGCTCGTCAAGGCGCTCAAGGAGGCCGTCAAACCGCCGATCCACCTGCACAGCCATTTCACTTCGGGGATGGCGCCGATGAGCCAGCTCAAGGCCGTCGAAGCCGGCGTCGACATTCTCGACACCTGCCTCACCCCCTACGCCTACCGCACGTCGCACTCGGCGATCGAACCCCTCGTCATGACGCTGCTCGGGACGAACCGCGACACCGGTTTCGACATCCACAAACTCGCCGCGATCAACGAAGTGCTCGAAAAGCAGGTTCTGCCGAAGTACAAGCACCTGCTCGACGATTCCAAGGTCTCGATCATCGACATCAACGTCCTCCTGCACCAGACCCCCGGCGGGATGCTCTCGAACCTCGTCAACCAGTTGCGCGAGATGGACGCGCTCGACCGCCTCGGCGACGTCTTCAAGGAGTTGCCGCGCGTTCGCAAGGAACTCGGTCAGATTCCGCTCGTCACGCCGACGAGCCAAATCGTCGGCGTACAGACTGTCAACAACGTTCTGCACGACACGCCCGACGAACGCTACAAGATGATCACCGCGCAGGTCAAGGACCTCTGCTACGGCCTCTACGGCAAGACCGCCGTCCCGATCGACGCCGAACTCCAGAAAAAGGCGCTCAAGGGCTATCCGCGCGGCGAAAAGCCGATCACCTGCCGTCCCGCCGAAGTCCTCGAACCCGAACTCGAAAAAGCCAAAACGGAGGTCGGTAGCCTCGCGGCGAACGCGGAAGACCTGCTGACCTACGCGCAATTCCCCGTCACGGGCAGAAAATTCCTCGAATGGAAATACGGTCTCGCCGAACCGCCCGAAAGCGTCAAGCCGATCACGCTCGACTTCGTCAAGAAGCAGGAAGCGCTCGTCAAGAAAGCGAAGGCCGGGGAACTCGTCGAACGGAAAGCGGCCGAAGAAGCTCCGCCGAAGTCCGAAAGACTGCGCGCGTTCAACGTATTCGTCGACGGCGAATACTTCAACGTCGAAGTCGACCCGACGGGCGGTGCCCTCCCCGTGCTTCCGCCGCCGACCGTGCCGACGGTTCGCGCGCAGGCAGCGTCCGTCGCGCCCGCACCCGCCGCTCCTGCGGTGGCTGCTCCCGCGGCGGCAGACGCCGTCGAAGGGAATCGCCTGCTCGCACCGATGCCCGGAATGATCATCGCGTACAAGAAAAAAGTCGGCGACCCGGTCACGAAAGGCGAAGCGCTCGTGATCCTCGAAGCGATGAAAATGGAAAACGCGCTCACCGCGGCGAGTGACGGCGTCGTGAAATCGATCGCGTTCAAGCAAGGAGACACGGTCCCGAAAGGCGCGACGCTCTGCGTCTATTGATCTGAAACGGGGGGCTTGCGCCCCCCGTTCAGGTATCAGGAATCAGATGTCAGGAATCAGATCGGTTAGCGGCGGCTCCGCCGCCGGGGAAAAGCAACAAAACACCGATCGGTTTTCATCTGATCCCTGATCCCTGATCCCTGATACCTGTACTTGACAATCCCCGAAAGCGCCGGTAATCTGCCGCGACCATGCCGAACAAGACAATTTTTTCGATGAACTGGTGGTGGCGCCCCTTTTCCACAAGGCGGGCGCCTTGCGTGCATGGTTAAATCCGACTAACCGAACGAATTCCGAAAGCCCGCCGATGCGCGGGCTTTTTCATGGACGCTCTTTCCTGAAGCGACGCATCGGCGAATTTTCGAAAGAAAGGGCCGACCTTCCATGAACACCGAAACTCCCGAAAGAGCCTGCGCGGTCAAGCGCGTCTTGCCGATTCTCCCCGAACCGCTCGCGTCCTTCTCCGCGCTGACGAAAAACGGAAAGACGCCGCATACGATTCTGATGGAATCAGCCGAGCCGTCGAGCCGCAAAACGCAGCGGAGCATGCTCGTCGTATCGAGCGCGCTTCTCGTCGTGTGTCGCGGCGCCCTCGTCGAAATCACCGCGTTGAACGACGAAGGCTCGGCGCTCTTGCCCTGCCTTTCGGAGCGTTTCAAGACCCGCCTCGTCGTCGAGGCGTTGAAGAAAGGCGCGCTGCGGCTGGAATTCCCTCTGCCGAGGGACGCGCGCGACCTTCCCGAAAGCGAACGCCTGAAAATCGATTCGACGCTGAGCGTCCTGCGCGGTCTGCTCGCCTTGCTGCGCGAGATGCTGCCGGATTTTCCCAAAGCGCTTTTCCTTTCCGGCGTCTTCGCTTACGACCTCGTCGACCAGTTCGAAGCCCTGCCCGAAGCCGAGGCCGGAAACGATTTCCCGGACTATCAGTTCATACTGGCCGACCGGATGGTCGTCATCGACCACATGGAGAAAACCGCTTACGCGCTCGCGTGTTCTTTCGGCGCGTCGAACGCCGCGACGCTGAACCGC
>JAISDL010000006.1 GCA_031264825.1 Accumulibacter sp.
CAAGGTGATGAGTCATCTGATGTTCGGTGTGCTGGCCCTGGCCGCAGACCAACTGATGCGACTCAGACTGTGATCCCATGAATCCTGTCTTCCAGATCAGGCAGGAAACGCCCCCTGCCTGGTCAAACTCGTCCCAAATCCGCAATTTATACACAACGCATATACAGCTTCACCGCTACAAACCCAACTGACCAGAAAATCTCTCCTCATGTACATATCCCCCCCTTCAAACCCCTTTCTCGCGGGAGTTTTGCAAGAGGCTCAGATGAAAACCGATTTCAACCGCGAAAGGCGCGAAAGACGCGAAAGGTCTGTATTCCCAAAACTTTTTCGCGCTTTTCGCGTATTTCGCGGTTCTTGTCTTCTGATTCCTGAACTCTGATAGGCACTCCGTTCCTTGCCAAAATCTCGCGTTGTCGGTGCCGCTTTTGCGGAAATGACGCTCGTCCCGTTGGGCATCGCTGCGCTCACCCCAACCTATGCTGGCGGGGTTTCGTCACTCCGGCGTCAACGCCACCGCTCACCGATCTGATTCCTGATACCTGATCTGTCCCCTGCCCTCCGTATTGACTTTTCCCCGGAGCGGCCTAGACTTTTATTCAAGAGCCGAAAACCACCCAACGGCGGCAAAGACAGATGCCTGAAAAGAAGTCGATCCTGAGCGTGAAAAAAATCGCTTCCAATCACTTGGGATTCGTGTGTTTCATGACCTTCATCCCGGTGTTCGTTTTATTTACGCGTCTGGACTATTCTTTTTGGCCCATGAAAAACGTTCCGCAGGAGCGTTTCGAGAAAGGCTGGTTTTCCGTCGTCACGCGCGATCCTTCCACCGGGTCTTTGCGCGAACGCGCCTATTTCAAGGGGAAAATCGACTACAACTGCGCGGAACTGTGCAGAGGAGTCAAGGAGTCCCTCGAAGTCCCGGAGACCGCGGGCTATGAAAAAGTCGTCATGGACGGCGGCTATGAGTTCAGTTACAAGGCGCGGCGAAACCTTGACGGCACGTTGGAAGTCCATATCGATTCCGACGCGCGCATCAACCGCTACACGGTCAAGGACGAGAAAGTCGTTCGGCTCGCCTGGAAAGCCTTGGGAATCAGTGTTTATCATGGCGCGGCGGCGAGCCTGATTTTCTGGATCGTCGTATTCGTCGCGAACAAGCGATGGAAAAAGCGCCAGGAGGCGCTGGAACGCAAGGCGGAACTCAGGAAAGCGTCGCTTTTGAATCCGTAGCGAGACCAAGCCTGATCGGAGTGAATCAGAGGCAAACGAATGGGAGCACGGGAAATGAAATATTCTGACGATGGCACTGAAATTCGATTGGGTGATCGCGTCCGCCTCTATGGAATACAGGATGGCGTCGTGGTACTCTCTATCGACACAAATGAATATTCTGATGAGTTTCCAGAGGATTGCTGGAATTACTACAAAGTCGGTGTGATGGTGAAAGCCGATAATGGCGCTCTCGTCCACTTGGACGACTCACTCCCGGACCCGGATCCGAACACGATAGTGCGATTATCATCAGACTCGCCATTAATCGACTCTGAAAAACTGGAGGCTTCCCGCCATTGAAGCCATGATTCCGTTCCAAAATCACCCCATTCTTTGGAGAGAATTCTCCGCTTGAATAAAATGCGATGACTTTCCTCGAAGGCTATTTTTATCACTTTTCCGGTACGCTTTTCTTGCTGGCCGGCATCGTGTTTGTTTATTTCATTTATCGGAATGACATCAAAAGAAACAAGCGTTCATTTTTGAGCTATACGGCCTTGTGGCCGATTGTATTTGAGGATTACAGAAAAAACCGATCGAAAAATTCCGATACGTTTGTCATTGTCGGCCTGTTGATCATGTTGCTCCTCGTCGTCGGCGCGGTATGGATGGACCGCAAATAAAAAAGACATGGTTTGAAGGTGGGCTTTACTTTTTGACGAACACTTACCGCTCACTCTTAAGGCTCTCCGTTTTATAGGCGCCATAGCCTTCGTAGTGATAACTTGCATCGATGCCTTTCATATAAACCTCCCGATCGTCGATTTTATCTGTCAAGGCATTTTTCAATAAAACCTTGATTTCGACGTCTTTTATCGGGCTACGTTCCATGGCAAGCAGATAATCCTCCTTGTCGACCCGGCTCCAATCCACAACCCGCCTGATTTCCTTCTTCAAAATTGCGTCGAGCCATATTCTTGTGCTTCGGCCGTTGCCCTCCCGGAAGGGATGCGCCACATTCATCTCGACATACTTCTCGATGATTTCCTCAAAATTCGATTGTGGCATCTTGCCGATGTTTTTGAGGGCCGCTTCAAGATACATGAGGGGCGCGAATCGAAAACTGCCTTTCGCAATATTGACCTCACGCAACTTGCCCGCGAAACCGTAGATTTCACCAAAGAGATATTGGTGAATTTTCGCAAGTCCTTCGTAAGTCCCGACTTCAAAAGTGTCCAACAAACCCTTTTCAAACAGTTCGAGAGCTTTCACCTTGCTGATTTTTTCTTCGATTCGAGCGAGTTCCGAAGAATCGGTGATACCCAACTTGTTTTCGAGCGCCATCGCCGGCTCCTTTTTCTTCAAATAAACATCTTTTCAAACTGCGCTTTCTTTATCGTAATCTGTTCTCAAACGCTAACGAATGCTACGAAATGAAAACGCCCGCAAGCGGATAAAAACCGTTCAGCCGCCGGCCCGTAGCGGCAACGCGGAGCGAATCGCCGCGACGACTTCTTCGGCGACACGCTCGTCGGCCAGCGCCGGGGTTTCTTTCCGCAGTTTGTTCGAGATATTTCCGCCATTTTCTCGCACGAAGCGGATGATGCGGTCGATGTCACCGTCGGGGCATTCGATGACGCGCTTGACGCGCTCGCGCGCAAGCCGGTGGTCGCGCAGATAAGCGGTCTCGTCACGCATTTCCTCTTCGAGGGTAACGCGGACGATTTCGGCGAGGTATTCGACGTGGTCGGTCATATCCGGGTAACGCCATGCGTGCAGGGCATCCCGGTAGGCGTCGAAGCGAAAGTTGAAATGCACGCCGTCGTCTCCCACCTGTTCGGGGCCGAAGTACCAAGCGTCGGCGTATTTGTGCATGAACGGCCGCGAAAACCGTTCAAGCGCGCGGTCGTACGCGCGGCGTCGGGACGCCGAGCGCGTGATGCTCGCCGACACGGGCACAATGAAAGGCTCAGGCACCGCTCCGTCGCGCCTGAGTACGTCGTTGATCAGAAAACGCGAAATACGTCCGTTGCCATCGGACATCGGGTGGATGTAGACGAAGCCGAACGACAGGAAGGCGGCCCGCGCGAGCGACGAACCTCCGACCGTCCGACGGGCGCAGTCGCGCAAGCCGGAGAGCAGGGACGGCGCATCGTCCCAATGCGGCGCGATGTAGTGTACGACTTCGGTCATCGCATCCGCTTCGCCCACGAATACCGGGGATCGACGCAGACCGAGGCGCGCCGCTTTGGTACCGAGAATCCGGGCCTGGAGTTCGCTCAGCGCGGATTCGGAGAGCGGGTCGTCGAAACGTCCGCAATAGCGCTCGATGGCCGCCGCAAAGCGCTGAACGCGGTCCGCGTGGCGGTCTTCGCGCTCGATGGCAAAGCTGGCTCGGCTTTCCTTGACGCTCAGCCAGACCGCGCCGCGTTGCAGAATGTCGGCGCCGAATTCGAGTTCGAGTTCGGCAAGGCGCCGGGCGCAATCGTAGCCTTCCGCGTCGCGTACCCGCTCGGTACGCAGTACCGTCGGGCAGTAGCGCCGGGAACCGGGCAGGTTGTCACGCACGCGCCAGCGGGTGTCCTTGAGCGGATGAGGCGACGTCAGACAAGCGGCGTCGTCGATCGCCGTCACGTAGTTGCCCGCAAGCACGCCGGGGAAGTTCAGGCGCCGGCCCGTCAGGGTTTCATAGAAGAACCCCGCGCGGCGCGCATACCGTCCCGTCGGCTCGGCGGCGACCCAGGCTTCGAGTTCGGCGGCGGGGATCGCTTCAAAAAGACGCGACAGGAACTCCAGGTGGACGCCCTCGTGTTTGAGAGCAAAACCCAAGTGCCCCGCCAGGGTATCCGCCGGACGGGATTCGGGTAAATAGTATTCGTGGACGCAGCCGTTTTCGTATTCGGTCGCGCGCTTTTTTGCGATCGCGCTGTCCGTGCGAAAAGCCTGTACCGCGGATACGCCGTAGCGGTCCGCCAAGCGACGATAACCGATCGAGTCCGACATTTATAGGGACGAGTCCAAAAAGTAATTCGTTATCCGGGATATTGATTATTTTTACAGCAATCGTCAAGATTTTGATTAAAAAAGTCGAATTTTCTCGGAAAACGATTATTCCCTTGGCTCATCACACCGCCCGAAGCGGGGCGGATCGCGCGGATGCCTGGATGGCTTTGGACACATTCGTCTCCAATTTTCACTCGATTTGACGTAGAATCATCCGTTTTTCGCATTTTCCAGCGCTGTTTTCATGTACTTTCCCGATCATTTCGACGTCATCGTCGTCGGCGGCGGCCACGCCGGGGCCGAAGCCGCTCTGGCGAGCGCGCGCGCGGGCGCGAAAACCCTGCTGCTGACGCATACGTTCGACGACTTCGGCGCGATGAGTTGCAATCCGTCGATCGGGGGCATCGGGAAGAGCCACCTCGTCAAGGAGGTCGACGCGCTCGACGGCGCGATGGCGGCCGCGATCGACGCGGCGGGAATCCAGTTCCGCGTTCTGAATTCGAGCAAGGGGCCGGCGGTGCGCGCGTGCCGCGCGCAGGCCGACCGCGTGTTTTACCGGCAGGCGATCCGTTTCCGCCTTGAAAACCAGCCCAATCTGACGCTCTTTGCGCAGCCCTGCGACGACCTGATCGTCGAAGGCGACCGCGTCGCGGGTGTCGTCGCGCGGCACGGCGTGCGCTTCTCGGCGCGCGCGGTCGTCCTGACGGCGGGAACCTTTCTCAACGGCAGGATTCACGTCGGCCTCGCGAACTCGCCGGGGGGGCGGATGGGCGAGATGCCGTCGATTCCCTTGGCGGCGCGCCTGCGCGAAATGCGTTTTCCGGCGGGACGTCTGAAAACGGGGACGCCGCCGCGTCTCGACGCCGCGACGATCGACTTTTCGGTACTCTCTGAGCAAGGCTCGGACTCTCCCTTGCCGGGGTTTTCGTTTCTCGGCAGGGCTGCGCCGCCGCTGACGCAGAAGCCCTGCTGGACGACGTCGACGAACGAGCGCACGCACGAAATCATCCGCGCGAACCTCGACCGCTCGCCGATTTACGCGGGTGTCATCGAAGGCGTCGGGCCGCGCTATTGTCCGTCGATCGAAGACAAGGTGCAGCGCTTTTCCGACCGGGACGCGCACAACGTTTTTCTGGAACCCGAAGGACTCGCGACGCACGAAATTTATCCAAATGGAATTTCGACGAGCCTGCCGTTCGACGTGCAACTCGCCTTCGTGCGCTCGATGCGCGGCCTGGAGAACTGCCACATCCTGCGTCCCGGCTACGCGATCGAGTACGATTATTTCGACCCGACGCGCCTGAAAGCCTCGCTCGAGACGCGCACCCTCGCGGGTCTGTTTTTCGCGGGGCAGATCAACGGCACGACGGGTTACGAGGAGGCCGCCGCACAGGGACTTTTGGCCGGACTGAACGCGGCGTTTCACGCGCGGGATCTGCCGTCCTGGACGCCCCGCCGCGACGAAGCCTATTTGGGCGTGATGGTCGACGACCTGATCACGCGCGGCGTTTCCGAGCCTTACCGCATGTTCACGAGCCGCGCCGAGTACCGCCTGTCCTTGCGCGAGGACAACGCCGACGCGCGCCTGACCGAGACGGGGCGCCGCCTCGGCCTCGTCGGAGACGCGCGGTGGGCCGCGTTCTGCGAAAAGCGCGAGGCGATTGAGCGCGAACGCTCTCGTCTGCGTTCGACGTGGGCGCGCCCCGAAAAGACCGACAAGGACGCCGTCGCGCGCATCCTCGGCAAGCCGATCGAGCGTGAGTACTCGCTCTACGACCTTCTGCGGCGCCCCGGCGTGCGCTACGCCGACCTCTCGGCGCTCGAAGCGCCGGACGCGGACGCTCCGGCGGTGTTTCTTTCCGACCCCGCGCTGGTCGAGCAGATCGAGATCGGCGCGAAGTATCAGGGGTACATCGATCGGCAGGCCGAGGAAGTGGCGCGGTCGCGCGTCAACGAGGAAATTTCCCTGCCCGACGACATCGACTACGGCGCGATCAACGGCCTTTCGAACGAAATCCGGCAAAAACTGACGCATCACCGCCCCGAGACGCTCGGACGCGCTTCGCGCATCCAGGGGATGACGCCGGCGGCGATTTCGATCCTGACGGTTTATCTGAAGCGACGCGGCGTCGATTTTACGCGGGCCGCGCCGTGAAGACGCGCCTTCCGGAAGGGATCGCGAATATGGGTCTCGTCCTGCCCGACGCCGCGCTCGAAAAACTGCGCGCCTACCTCGCTCTGCTGGAAAAATGGAACGCGCGCTACAATCTGACGGCGCTGCGCGACCCCGAATCGGCGCTCGCGTACCACGTGCTCGATTCGCTTTCGATCGTCTCGACCGTCGCGGCGGGCGCGCCCGCGAGAATACTCGACGTCGGCAGCGGCGGCGGCGCGCCCGGAATCCCTCTCGCGATCGCGTTCCCGGAAGCCGGCGTGACGCTTGTCGAGTCCGCGTCCAAAAAGGCCGCTTTTCTTCGGCAAGCGGCGATCGAACTCGATTTGGCGAATATTTCCGTTCACGGCGGGCGCGTCGAACAGTATCATTCCTCTTTTGGATTCCCCGTGATCGTTTCGAGGGCGTTTTCGTCCCTGCGCGATTTCGTGGCGTGTTCACGCCACCTCCTCGCCGAGGGCGGGCGCTGGTTCGCGATGAAGGGTCTGTGGCCGAAGGAAGAGATATGCGCCCTTCCCGACGATGTCGAGACGGACGCCATACACCGTCTGCGCGTTCCCGGCGTCGAGGGCGAACGGCATCTTGTGGTATTAAAGTGTATGGAACGAACGAGTGTAAAGAATTGAGGAGCGGCGCGTGACGAAGATACTGGCGATTACCAACCAGAAGGGCGGCGTCGGAAAAACGACGACGGCGGTCAACCTGTCGGCGTGTCTGGCGGAGATCGGGCGGCGCGTGCTCCTGGTCGACCTCGACCCCCAGGGAAACGCGACGACGGGCTGCGGCGTCGTCAAGCGCGAAGCGATGCCGACCGTCTACGAAGTCCTGATCGGTCAGGCCGATTTCAATCAGGCGCGCGTTAAAACGGAATTCGGTTTCGACATCCTCCCGTCGAACCGCGAACTCGCCGGCGCGGAAATCGAACTGATCGACATCGACGGCCGCGAATTCCGGCTCCGTCAGGCGCTCGCGCCGATACTCACAGAATACGATTTCGTCATTATAGACTGCCCGCCGGCGCTCAACATGCTGACCGTCAACGGACTCACCGCCGCCGCCGCCGTCATGATCCCGATGCAGTGCGAATACTACGCGCTCGAAGGGCTGACCGACCTCGTCACGACGCTCAAGAAAGTCCGGGGCAACCTGAACCGCGGCCTTGAAATCGAGGGCCTCCTGCGAACGATGTACGACCCGCGCTCGACGCTGACCCAGCAAGTCTCCAACGAACTCGTCGAACACTTCGGACACAGGGTCTACAACACGATCGTCCCGCGCAACGTGCGCTTGGCCGAAGCGCCGTCCTACGGCAAACCCGTCATCGCCTTCGACAGAAACTCCAAGGGCGCGGTCGCGTACATGGCGCTCGCCGAAGAGATGCTCGCGCGCACGGACGCCAACGCGTGAG
Source organism: Accumulibacter sp. (assembly GCA_031264825.1). Taxonomy (GTDB): domain Bacteria; phylum Pseudomonadota; class Gammaproteobacteria; order Burkholderiales; family Rhodocyclaceae; genus Propionivibrio. The sequence continues at coordinate 7,800 of JAISDL010000006.1, forward strand.
CGCGCACAGGAGCGGAACCATGAAGCAAAGAGGGCTGGGAAAAGGGCTCGACGCCCTGCTCGCGGGAGACCGGGCGCCGAGCGCGGGAGGCGAGCGCCAGTCGAACCTCGCCGTCGACCGTCTGCGACCCGGAAAATACCAGCCGCGCACCCGGATGGAACCCGAATCGCTCGAAGAACTCGCCGCGTCGATCCGCGTTCAAGGGCTGATGCAACCGATCCTCGTCCGGCCGCTGAAGGGCGCGCCGGAAGAAGACGCCTACGAAATCGTCGCGGGAGAGCGCCGCTGGCGTGCGGCGAAGATGGCGGGGCTTTCCGAGGTTCCGGCGCTCATCCGCGAAATTCCGGACGAATCGGCGCTCGCGATGGCGCTGATCGAAAACATCCAGCGTGAAAACCTCAACCCGCTCGAAGAGGCGCAGGGCATACAACGGCTGATCGACGAGTTTTCGATGACGCAGCAGATGGCCGCCGACGCGGTCGGACGTTCGCGTCCGGCGGCGGCGAACCTCCTGCGCCTGTTGAAGCTGACGCCGCTCGTCCAGGAAATGCTGATGCGCGGCCGAATCGAGATGGGGCACGCGCGGGCGCTTCTGCCGCTCTCCGGCGAAATGCAGGTTCGGCTCGCGCAGCGCGTCGAACAGAAAAGGCTCTCGGTGCGCGAAGCCGAACTTCTCGCGCGCCGCGCGCTCGAACCGCCCAAAGACGCCGTTCACGCAAAACCCGACCGCGATGTTCTCAGGCTCCAGGAAGACCTCGCGGACCGAATCGGCGCGGACGTCAAAATACGCGCCAACAAAAAAGGCGCGGGAAAAATCGAAATCGAATTCGGCAACCTCGACCAACTCGACGGGATACTGAAGCGGATTAGGTAACAGGAGACAGATGTCAGGAGACGGGAGACAGATAAAAACCGATCGGTATTTCGTTGATTTTTTCTGGTGGCAACGCCGCCGCTATAACTGATCTGATTCCTGATCCCTGACATCTGATACCCGTTTGGTCGGGAAACCGAACACAGCCCCGCGCGAAAATGACGGAGAAGACAGAGCGGCCTTCGGCCTTTGTAATCCGGCATCAGTAATCAGAGGGAGGAAATCATGCGACAACAGACGACTGAGCACAGATCACAGACAGGAGACAGATGTCAGGAGACGGGAGACAGATAAAAACCGATCGGTTTTCATCTCTTCCCTGAAGTCTGACATCTGTCCGTTGCGTTGGGTATAACGATGTTCAGCTCAAGCTATAGGAGCAAGCCATGCGATATCTGAATACTGAACACAGATCACAAAGCGAACGCAGTGAGCGTTCTGTCCTCTGTCCTCAGAGGTGAGTACTCTGTCTCCTGTCTCCTGTCTCCTGTCTCCTGACGTGCAAACCATTCTTGTCGTCGGCTGCGGCGATATCGCGCGCCGCACGGCTCCGCTCCTGCTTGACCGTTACCGGATTTTCGCCTTGCTGCGCGCGTCGGAAGACTTCACGCTCTGGCGCGCGCGCGGCGTCCGCCCGATCGTCGGCGACCTCGACTTCGCGCCGAGCCTGCGTCGTCTAAGCGGAATTGCAGACAAAGTCCTCTACTTCGCCCCGCCGAAAAATTCCGGCGCGACCGACACGCGCGTACGTCGCCTGATCGCGGTGCTCTCGCGCGGCAAAAAGCGCGTCCGGCGCCTCGTCTATGTCAGCACCTGCGGCGTCTATGGGAACGCCGACGGCGCACGGATCGACGAAACCGCGCGTCTTTCCCCGCAAACCGACCGCGCGCGCCGCCGCGTCGACGCCGAACGTCGGCTGCGGCGCTTTGGCCGCGACAGCGGCGTTTGCGTGAGCATCCTGCGCGCGCCGGGAATCTACGCGTCCGACCGCCTGCCGTTCCAGCGCCTCAAAGACGCGACACCCGCGCTCACTGCCGACGACGACGTCCATACCAACCACATCCACGCCGATGACCTCGCGGCGCTCGTTTGCGCCGCGTTGCGTTACGGACGTCCCAACCGTTGCTACAACGCAACCGACGACTCGGAAATGAAGATGGGCGACTATTACGACCTCGTCGCCGACCGCTTCGGTCTGCCGCGCGCGCCGCGCGTCTCGCGCGAGGACGCGCAGCGAACGCTCACGCCGTCGCGCTTCTCGTTCATGCGCGAATCGCGGCGCGTCGACAACACGCGGATCAAGGTCGAACTCGGCGCGCGCCTCGCCTTTCCGCGCGTCGTCGACGGTGTCGAAGCCGCCTGGCGCGAACAAAGTCTTCGGCATGAAACCCCGTAAAGAGCGTCGGCATGGAAATCTACCTCTCTCTCCTTTCCCCGCGGAGGGCACGGCACGCCGTGCCCCTGCAAAACACCCCTTTCCCGAAAAGCGGAAGGGGGATCCACGAATCGGCACTCGTCCTCCAAATCACTGACCTCTGAGTAAAAACGCATGGAAAATTTTTTCGCACCCTGCCCGCGCGGCGTCGAAACGCTGCTTGAAGGAGAGTTCGACGCGCTCGAACTGAAAAACCTGAAAAGAGTCCCCGGAGGCGTGCACTTCGACTCCGACTGGCTGGGGTGCTACTCGGCCAACCTCTACTCGCGCATTGCGACGCGCGTTCTCTGGCGCGTCGCGCACGGCCCCTACGCCGTCGAGGACGACATCTACCGGCTGGCGAAAGACGTGCCGTGGCATCGCTTCTTTTCACCCGCGCAGACGATCCGCGTCGGCGTGACCGCCGTCAAAAGCCCGCTGAAGAGCCTCGAATTCATTACCCTGCGAATCAAGGACGCGGTCTGCGACCGCTTTCGCGCCGAGACCGGCCAGCGGCCCAGCGTCGATACGCGCGAAGCCGATATCCGCATCCACGCCTTCATCGACGCCGAGCGCTGTACGCTCTACATCGACACCTCGGGCGCGCCGCTTCATCAGCGCGGCCTGCGCCGCAAGACCGTCGACGCGCCGCTCAAGGAAAACCTCGCCGCCGCCATCCTGCGCATGACCGGCTGGCGACCGGGGACGCCGCTCTACGACCCGATGTGCGGGAGCGGAACCTTTCTCCTCGAGGCGGTGCAAATCGCGTTCGGCATCGCGCCGGGCGCGAGCGGCCGGAGCTTCGGGTTTCAACGCCTGAAGAATTTTCAGCCCGAAATCTGGAAAGTCGTGCTCGAAACCGCGCACGCGCGTGTAAGACCCATCCGCTTCGCGCAAATCTACGGCAGCGACTCGTCCCCCGTCGCACTGCGCGCGACGCTCGCCAACCTCGACCGCGCCGGCCTCTTGCCGGCGGTTTCGCTGAAACCCGGAGACATTCTCGACACCGACGCGCCGACGGAAACGCCGGGGACGCTGATCGCCAACCCGCCCTACGGAGAACGATTGTCTGAACTCGAAGAACTCGCCGCGTTCTACCCGCGCTTGGCGAGCGCGTTCAAACGCCGTTTCGCCGGCTGGGACTGCTGGCTGCTCAGCTCCGACACGCGCATGCCCAAACTCATGCGCCTCGCGCCGGGACGAAAAATTCCGCTTTTCAACGGCGGACTCGAATGCCGGCTCTACGAATTCAGGATGGTTTCCGGGAGCAACCGCACGAAGTGAGAAAAAGCGGGCGCTTCGAAAACGCCCGCGCCGACAGCGATTCAAAGCCCATCGCCCAAGCTGGATTTCGATTGCCGTCGCCACATTGAAAGTTTGTTGTACTATCCTCTCGTTGTTTGACCACGATTGGCTACCCTCATGCCCACAAGCCGCAAAGAAGGCGAAATTCTCACCATCGAGCTGGTCGCCGACGCACTGAAGCTCACGGAGCGCACACGCCACCGGCTCGTCGGTGCCGAGAAGATTCCAACCCTCGGGCTTGGCGAAACGCGCCGCTTCTCGCGCATCGACCTCGGTCACCGGGCGACCGGCCACACTGTCAAATCCGTGCAAGCTTCGTTTTTCGAGGAGTGCCGGGCATGAGTCATTTCAGCGATCGGGAATTGGAAAAGCTCGTAGTCGAGCTCGAATCGGATCGGGTCGAGCGCAAGGAATCCATGCAGGGCAAATCGCCGGAAGCCGTACGCGAGGCCGTTTGCGCCTTTGCCAACGATCTTCCGGGGCACGGAACGCCGGGGGTGGTCTTTATCGGCGTACACGACCCATCCGGTACGCCCGTCGAGGGCTTTGCCGTCACTGACGCGCTGTTGCGCCAACTGGCGGACATCAAGACCGACGGCAATATCGTGCCGCCGCCGTCCCTGCTGGTCGAAAAACGCGTATTGTACGGGAGCGACGTGGCCGTGGTCGTCGTGTTGCCCTGCGATACCCCGCCGGTGCGATACAAAGGTCGCATCCATGTGCGATGGGGACCGCGCCGGGGCTTGGCGACCGCCCAGGATGAACGCATCTTGAACGAGCGCCGCCGCCACCGCGATCGGCCATTCGACGTGCAACCCATGCGCGATTCGGTTTTGGACGACCTGGATCGCTTGCGTTTCGAGCAGGAATATCTGCCGTCGCTCGTCGCCCGCGACGTGCTGGAAGCCAACGAACGCAGCCATGAACAGAAACTTGCGGCGACGAAGATGGTGCTGGGCGACAACGAACCGATACCGACGGTACTGGGGTTGCTGGTGATCGGCAAATCCCCCGCAGACTGGATACCCGGCGCCTACACGCAATTCCTGCGGCTGGCGGGCAATGACCTTGCGGCTCCCGTTGTCGATGAAGAAGCGATTTACGGCACGGTCTCCGACCAGATCCGCAGAATCGAAGAAAAACTTTCCGCGCATAACCTGCGCGGCGTGCGATTTACCGATGTAATCACCGAGGAGTGCCGGGAAGCCTACCCGATCGAGGCCTTGCGTCAATTGGTACGCAACGCCTATATGCACCGGAGTTATGAGGCGACAAACGCTCCAATCCGGGTGTATTGGTTCGAAGACCGCATCGAAATCCATAACGCGGGCGGCCCCTACGGCAGTGTGACGATGGAGAACTTCGGGCAGCCCGGCATCGTGGATTATCGCAATCCCAATCTGGCCGAAGCCTTGCGCGCGCTGGGTTACGTGCAGCGATTCGGCGCGGGAATCGGCATCGCGCGCAAAATGCTGGGCGAGCGTCTGGATTTCGAGGTGCAACCCGGCGTGGTAGCGGCCATCGTTCGCGGAGAAATACCATGACCACGAGCATCGCATTCTTCAACAACGCGGGTGGTGTCGGCAAGACCTCGCTGGTCTACCACTGCGCCTGGATGTTTTCCGAGCAAGGCTACCGGGTGTTGGCGGTAGACCTCGACCCGCAGTCCAGTCTGTCGATCCTGGCGCTCCCCGAAGAGCGCCTGGAAACCCTGTGGCCCGACGACGCGCACCCCGAAACCCTGCATGGGGCGGTGGCGCCCCTCTTTGACGGCACGGGCGACGTGCAGCCGGCGCATATCGAGTTGCTGAACCAGCAGCTCGGGCTACTGGTCGGCGACTTGGCGCTATCGCGTATCGAGGACGATTTGTCCGCCCAATGGCATCACTGTCTAGCGGGAGATGAGCGCGCGTTTCGCGTGACCACGGCTTTTTGGCGCGTGATCCATGAGGCGGCGCAACGGCATCGAGCCGACGTGGCCTTGATCGACGTGGGGCCGAACTTGGGCGCGATCAATCGCGCGACCTTGGTCGCGTCGAGCCACGTAGTCGTCCCCGTGGCTCCCGATCTTTTTTCTTTGCAGGGGCTGAGGAATCTGGGGCCGGTTTTGCGCCAGTGGCGCGACACATGGCGGCAGGCATTGCCCCAGGCAAGGGGTGCGTTGAAAGACAAGTTGCCGCAGGGAGAAATGAAGCCGATCGGCTACGTTTCAATGCTGCACGCCGAGCGTTTGGGGCGACCGACCAAGGCGTATGCGCGGTGGCAAGCCCGAATACCGGGTGCGTATCGTGGAAGCGTGCTGGGGAACACCGAAGAAAACAATCCGTCGGAATATCCGTCGGAAGATAAAAACCAGATTCATCGCATCAGGCATTACCGCAGCTTGATGCCGATGGCGATGGAAGCGCGCAAACCGATGTTCAGCCTGACCAGCGCCGACGGCGCGATTGGCGCGCATCAAAGCAATGTGCAACAATGCTATGCCGATATCGCGGCGCTGGTCGAGGAAATTGCCGTGCGGGCGGAAAT
>JAISDL010000007.1 GCA_031264825.1 Accumulibacter sp.
TGATACCTGTTTCCTGAAAATCATAACGCAATATCGAAGTCGAAAACGTCGAGAATTTCCTCGCCGGTGGCGCGTACTTCTTCGGAAACCCTCCCGACGAAGTTGTCGAGGCCGCCCTCTGCGATCAACATGGTGTTCCGCGCGCGGTAAGCGGCGAGATTGACCTTGGCCCACGGCCAGTAGAGTCCCAGGGTCAGCAAGGTGAGGAATCCGTTGGAAACGTGGAGTGTGAACAGTTCCTTGAAGGTCTGCGTGCTGACGAATTGGCGCCTGTCGAGCGTCGTATTGCCCCATACGAAATTTGCGGCGCGCGACTGAAAATAAGCGAGGACTGCGATTTGGGACGCGAGAAACATGATGCCCATGATAACCAGGACAAGAAGAACGCCCAGCGGCATTCCATGTGGTGAAAGCGTTGTTTGTTTGAAAATCGAACTGAATCTGACGAAAAGGACAAAGAAATAGATGAAAGTGAGGAAGGCGAAGCCCACCAGCATCGTGCGCAGGAAGATCGCGTAAAACCCGCCGAAGCCCGCCGCGCACTTGAAGCGCGACCGACCGAACAAGAGGTTGTTGATCTGGAATCGCTTGAAACTGCCGAAGATCGCCGGGAATACGAGCGCGAAGACGAGGAGCGGCGACAGCGTGATCAGGATTTGCATCCCAAAGGAATATCCTCGTCCGCCGCCGCGCATTCTATGCCAGACGAGGAGAACGACGGCGAGGAAAAGCAGAAGGTAGGGCAGGAAAGTGATCACGCACTGCATATACGTGCCGTGGAAATTGAAGCGCAACCCGCGATACGAAGTATTACGCGCGCGGAAACCGAAGGAACGGACGAGGAGCCACGGGACGATCGGAGACGCCGCGAGCAAGGCAAGCGGGTAGAAAAAAGGGAAAAAATTTTCTACCACATTGAGCATGAAAAAGAGGCCGTAGGCGATGAGGCGCCCCTTGAGGATCGCGCCCGGTTTGCCGTGGTAGTCGAAACCGCTGCCGTCGAGGAGCGTGTTGCGGTGGAAATACTGTTCGCGCCGCACTTTCGCCCACGCCGAATAAATTCCCAGCGTGAGAATGCTGAGGACGAGGTTGACGATCCAGATGCGGAAGTATTCGCTGCCGGAACCCGTGAACTCGAAAGCGTAGGTGATCGGCTCCTTCGAACGCGCTTCCAGGAGGGGGTCGCGCGGCGCGGTTTCGCCGCCGCCCGGAACACCGCGCCCGTCGGGGAAACTCGCGCTCGAAGGAACTTCCCGCGCGGCGGGCGAAGGCGCGCCGAAGAGTTCCCGGTCGTAGACGGCTCTTCGGACGGGTTCGCGCAGGACGGCGTAGGCTTCCTCCATCGCGTCGAAGTCTTCCCGGGAAAGCGGTCGCCCCTCCTTGTGGCGCAGGACGAAGCGCCGCAACGCTTTGTCATGCGCTGCCTTGACCTCCTCCTGCGTCGCACCGTCCCTCAGTCCGAGGATCTGATAGTGATTTTTTTGCATGCGCGCGTATTCGACCCTGAAGGGAACATTCTAAACGCGTAAGCGGAGTTTTTCAATCAGAGGTATAGGTTGGGGTGAGCTTTAGCGATGCCCAACGTTTCGCTTGCGCGAAGCGCAAGCCATTTCAGGGTTCAGGAGACAGGAATCAGATCAGTGAGCGGCGGCGTTGCCACCGGAGAGAATCAACAAAATACCGATCGGTTTTCATCTGATCCCTGACATCTGATACCTGATCTCAGGAACCCACCCATTCGAGGAGCGGCGCCCACTGCTCCAGGTCTTTTTCCGCGCGCGAGAACGAGAGGTCGAAAATCGTCATTCCGTTGGCGGCGGTCTGCACGTAAAGCTGTGTATCCCTCAAATACGTGAGGACGGGCAGGCCGCAGGATTCGAGAAAGCGTTCGAGTTCGGCGGCCGCGCGCGTCCGGGCGTCGACGCGCATTCCGACGACGGCGATGAAGACCTTTTCCTTGCGGACGGCTTTTTCTTCCATCAGCGTTTCGATGAAACCACGCGCCGCGAGAATGTCGAAGATCGACGGCTGAACCGGGACGACGACGCGGTCGATGCGTTTCAGAATGCTTTCGAGCGCCTTGCCGCGCAGGCCTGCGGGCGTATCGAGGACGACGCGCGTCGTCCCTTCGGGCGCGCGGATTCGCGCATCCTTCCCGATGATCGCCGCGTGGATTTTCGGGAGCAGCGCCGAACGCAGTCCCAGCCAGTCGCGCGAAGATTGCTGGCGGTCGGCGTCGCCGAGCATCACGCCGTGCCCGCGCGAAGCGAAATAGCCCGCGAGGTTGACCGCGAGCGTCGATTTTCCGGAGCCGCCCTTCGGGTTGGCGATCAAGAACGATTTCATATGGGCGTCAGTTGCGCGTACGCGAGCGAGAGCCACTTCGTCCCGGCGCGCCCGAATTCGACCTGGACGCGCGCGTCGCTCCCGTAGCCCTCGGCCGAAACGATGACGCCTTGGCCGAATTTTGCGTGCGCGACGCTCTGGCCGATGCGAAATCCGTTGACGTCGTCGCTGTCAGCGAGCGAAGACGCCTTGCCGAAGGATGCCGTCTCGTTCCTCCGGCTCCGGGGCGCGCCGGGGTCGTTGGAGAAGTTGTTGGAAAAGCTCTTGGAAGAGTTCCTGGAAGAATCCCTGGAAAATTCGCCGGAAAATCTCGTCGAAGCGCGCGCGAAGTTCCCGCGCATCGAGAACGCGGTTTCCGTCGGGAGAGGAGCGCGCTTTTTCAGCAGATTTTCGGGAATTTCGTCGAAAAATGACGACGGCAGACCGTAGCGTGTCTGGCCGTGCAGCATGCGCGCGCGCGCGTACGAGAGATAAAGCCTTTTACGCGCGCGCGTGATCGCCACGTACATCAGGCGGCGTTCCTCTTCGAGACCGTCGCGGTCCTCCGCCGAGTTCTCGTGCGGGAAAAGCCCTTCTTCGAGGCCCGTGATGAAAACCTCGTCGAATTCCAGACCCTTCGCGGCGTGTACGGTCATCAGTTGCACGGCCTCGTCTTTTTCGCCCGCCTGATGTTCGCCCGATTCGAGCGACGCGTATGCGAGGAAAGCCGCGAGCGGGTCGGCGCCGCTCTCTTCCTCCGGGAGTTCCGCCCTCTCGTCGAGAAAGCTCGTGGCGGCGCTGACGAGTTCGTTGAGGTTTTCGAGGCGCTCGCGGCCCTCCTTTTCCTTGAGATAGTGTTCGCGTAAACCGCTCTTGTCGAGCATGGTCTCGACGGCCTCCGGGAGCGTGAAGGCGCGCGTTTCATCGCGGAGCGCCTCGACGAGGCGGATGAAGTTGGCGACCGAGGCGCCCGCTTTCCCGGCGAGTGTCGCCGCCGCGTTGTAAAGGCTCGAATGCGTCAGACGCGCGTTCTCGACCAGCGCCTCGACGCTTCTTCCGCCGATGCCGCGTGTCGGAAAGTTGACGACGCGCAGGAACGCGCTGTCGTCGTCCGGGTTGGCGAGAAGCCGCAGGTAAGCGAGCGCGTGCCGGATTTCCTGGCGGTCGAAAAAGCGCTGACCGCCATAGACGCGGTAAGACACGCCGCTCGAAAACAGTTGATGTTCGAGCACGCGCGACTGCGCGTTGGAACGGTAAAGAAAAGCGATCTGCATCGGCGGGACGCCCGCGCGGATGCGCTCGCGCGCCTGATTGACGACGCGGCGCGCCTCGTCGAGGTCCGTCGCGCATTCGAAGACCGAAATACGCTCGCCCGCGCCCGAATCGGTCCAGAGATTCTTGCCCAAGCGCCCCCGGTTATTCTTGATCAAGGCGTTCGCGGCGTCGAGGATGTTCCCGAACGAACGGTAATTCTGTTCGAGACGGATCACGTTTTCGATATGGAATTCGCGCTCCAGGTCGCGCATATTGCCGACGTCGGCGCCGCGAAATGCGTAGATCGACTGGTCGTCGTCGCCGACGGCGAAAAGACACGCGCGCGCCGGTGCCTCTTCGTTCCCCTTCGTGTGCGCGTCGGGCGCGGCGTGAGAGGAAGGCGCGGCGGGCGGTGTATAGCCTCCGGCGAGCAGTTTCAGCCACGCGTACTGCAAGCGGTTCGTGTCCTGAAACTCGTCGACGAGAATGTGGCGGAAACGCGCCTGGTAATGCGTTCGCAAAGGCTCGTTGCGACGCATGAGTTCGAAGGTTCGCAACAAGAGTTCGGCAAAATCGACGACGCCCTCGCGCTGGCATTGCGCGTCGTACTCGGCGAAGACCGCGACGCGCTTCTTCGTATGCTCGTCGTAGGCTTCGGCGTTCGCCGCGCGGAGACCCTGTTCCTTGTGCGCGTTGATGAAATGCGCGATCTCGCGCGGCGGGAATTTTTCCTCGTCGAGATTCAAGGTCTTCAACAGGCGCTTCACCGCCGAGAGCTGGTCGGACGCATCGAGAATCTGGAAAGACAGCGGCAATTCCGCTTCGCGGTGGTGCGCGCGCAAAAAACGGTTGCACAGCCCGTGGAAAGTACCGATCCACATCCCGCGCGCGTTGATCGGCAACATCGCCGACACGCGCGCGAGCATTTCCTTCGCGGCCTTGTTCGTGAAAGTGACCGCCATGACCTCGCGCGGGAAAGCCTTCCCCGTCGCCAGCAGCCACGCGATCCGCGTCGTCAAAACGCGCGTCTTGCCGCTCCCCGCCCCGGCGAGAATCAGCGCGTGCTGCGCCGGCAGCGTGACCGCGGCGCGTTGTTCGGGGTTGAGTTTATCGAGAAAGTCGTGCATCGAAATCAAAAACCTTGAATTGTACTTTCCCCGATTATACTGGACAGGGGTTCAGGGATCAGGAATCAGGGATCAGGAATCAGATGAAAACCGATCGGTGTTTTGTTGCTCTTCCCCGGCGGCAACGCCGCCGCTAATTGATCTGATTCCTGACATCTGATTCCTGATACCTGCTACCAGCCCCCACCCCCTCTTCGCGAGTTTCTCCGCGCGGCGCTCGGCCTCGGCGCGCGTCGCGCACGGTGCCCCCGGTAAAACCATGCACGCGGCCCAACGGCCTTCCGGCGTGCGGATCGCGGCGACCTGCCGCCCGCCGTCGACGGTAGCGATATGGCAATCGACCGCGCCGTCGGCGTGCCACGACGCCTTGACGACATCGGCCGCCTCGTCGGCGGGAACGTGGAGATGGACGAGCGCGTCGATCGGCGAATCGAATTCGGCGCGGACGA
>JAISDL010000051.1 GCA_031264825.1 Accumulibacter sp.
CCGATGGCGCGCTGCCTCGGCGTGTCGACTTCCCGCGTCGACGCGCTCGGTTTCGGCCTCGGCGCGGGGCTGGCGGGCCTGGCCGGCTGCGCGCTCTCGCAAGTCGGCAACGTCGGCCCCGAACTCGGGCAGACCTGGATCGTCGATTCGTTCATGGTCGTCGTCCTGGGCGGCGTCGGCCAGATCGCCGGAACGGTCTATGCCGCGCTGGGCTTGGGCGTGCTCTCGAAATTCATCGAGGGCTTTTCCGGCGCGGTGCTCGCAAAGATCGCGATCCTCGTCATGATCATCTTCTTCATCCAGAAGCGTCCGCAGGGCATTTTCGCTCTGAAGGGGCGCGTCGCGTGAACGCAAGGGAAACGATGGATACGAAGCACGCGCGGGAAGCCTCTCCGGCGCTCCGCCTCTTCGGCAGACACGGCAGGTGGCTGTCGGCGGTTTTCGCGGTGGTCACGCTCGTCGTCGTCCCCGTGCTCAACCTCGCGTTCCCGGAGGGGAGCGCGCTGCACCTCTCGACGCACTGGGTCGGCCTTTTCGGCAAGATCCTGTGCTACGCCATCGTCGCGCTCGCGCTCGACCTCGTCTGGGGATACACCGGAATCCTGAGCCTGGGACACGGCGTCTTTTTCGCGCTCGGCGGATACGCGATCGGGATGTATCTGATGCGCGCGATCGACCCGTCGGGGCTGCCGCCTTTCATGGTCTTCCTGGACTGGAAAGAAATCCCGTGGTTCTGGCGCGGCACCGAACACTTTCCCGTCGCGATCCTTCTCGTCGCGATCGTCCCCGGCGTCCTCGCGCTCGCGTTCGGATTCTTCGCATTCCGTTCGCGTATCAAGGGCGTCTATTTCTCGATCATCACGCAGGCGATGACGCTCGCGGTCATGCTGCTTTTTTTCCGGAACGAAACGGGTTTCGGCGGCAACAACGGCTTTACCGGCTTCACGCGGATTCTGGGCCACGACATCACCGCGCCCAGGACCCGCGTCGCGCTCTTCATGCTGACCGCGCTGACGCTCCTCGCCGCGCTCGCCGTTTCGCGCGCCCTCGTGACGTCCAAGCTGGGGCGCGTCCTCACGGCGATCCGCGACGCCGAGTCGCGCGTCATGTTCTCCGGCTACGACCCCCTGCCGTACAAACTCTTCATCTGGACTTTCTCGGCGGTTCTGAGCGCGCTCGCCGGGGCGCTCTTCGTTCCGCAGGTCGGCATCATCAATCCGGGCGAAATGTCGCCCGCGAACTCGATCGAAATCGCGATCTGGGTCGCGGTCGGCGGGCGCGGAACGCTCGTCGGCCCGCTTGTCGGCGCGGGACTCGTCAACGGCGTCAAGAGCTGGTTTACCGTGAGTTTTCCCGAAGTCTGGCTGTACGCGCTGGGCGGCCTCTTCATTCTCGTCACGCTTTTCCTGCCGCGCGGCATCGCGGGGCTTTTCGACGGCGGAGAAAAAACGTGAAGCGCGAGGACTGGAACGTCAGCGGCGATACGACCGGCATCGGCCGCGTCGCTTCGCTCGACACGCTCGACGTTTCGCACGGCCCGATTCTCTACCTCGAAGGTGTTCACGTCTCCTTCGACGGATTCAAGGCGCTGAACGACCTGACGCTCGCCGTCGACGCGGGCGATCTGCACTGCATCATCGGTCCCAACGGCGCGGGGAAGACGACGATGATGGACGTCATCACGGGAAAGACGCGCCCCGACGCCGGCGCCGTTTTTTTCGGCCAGACGATAGACCTGACCGCTTTGAGCGAAGCGCAGATCGCGCAAGCGGGGATCGGGCGCAAATTCCAGAAGCCGACGGTCTTCGAAGCGCTGACGGTCTTTGAAAACCTGGCGCTCGCGATGAAAACCGACAAGGGCGTCTGGGCGAGCCTCGTCTTCCGGCTTTCCGGCGAACAAAGGGACAAAATCGACGAGACGCTCGAAGTGATCCGGCTGACCGAATCCGCGCACCGTTTGGCGGGTCTGCTCTCGCACGGGCAGAAGCAATGGCTCGAAATCGGCATGTTGCTGATGCAGGAACCGAAACTCCTCCTGCTCGACGAACCCGCCGCGGGGATGACCGACGAAGAAACCGAGCGCAGCGGCGAACTCTTCCTCTCGCTCGCCGGCGATTACTCGCTCGTCGTCGTCGAACACGACATGGCCTTCATCCGGCAGATTTCCAGAAAAGTGACGGTGCTGCACGAAGGCCGTGTGCTCGCCGAAGGGTCGTTCGACAAGCTACAGGCCGACGAGCGCGTCGTCGAAGTGTATCTGGGACGCTGAAGAAATGACACCGGAGCAAGACGGAGAAGCCGTGTTGAGCGTTGAAAACCTCCATCAATATTACGGCGGCAGCCACACGCTGCGCGGCGTTTCCTTGAGCGTAAAGCGCGGCGAGGTCACGGTACTGCTGGGGCGGAACGGCGTCGGCAAGAGCACCCTGCTCAAATGCCTGATGGGTCTTTTGCCGATCAGGGAGGGTCGCGTGACGCTCGAAGGGCGCGAGATCGGACAGCTTCCTCCCGAAAAGCGCGCGGCGCTGGGACTTCAATACGTCCCGCAGGGGCGCGAGATTTTCCCGCAGCTCTCGGTCGAGGAAAACCTGCGCATGGGGCTGGCGAACGCGCCCGTGACGCGCGCCGTTTTTGATCGCGCTTATCAGCTTTTTCCCGTTTTGAAGACGATGCCGGCGCGGCGCGGCGGCGACCTCTCGGGCGGGCAGCAACAGCAACTCGCGATCGCCCGCGCGCTCCAAATGCGTCCGAAAGTCTTGATGCTCGACGAACCGACCGAGGGCATCCAGCCGTCGATCATCAAGGACATCGCGCGCGCGATCCGCCGACTTGCCGAAGAAGGAGAAATGGCGATCCTCTTGGTCGAACAGTATTACGACTTCGCCGAATCGCTCGCCGACGCCTACGCCGTCATGGCGCGCGGCGAAATCGTCCAATCGGGCCTTCGCGCGACGATGCGCGCGGACAACGCGCGCGCGCTCGTATCTCTATGATGCCGGGAAGCGCGCGCCGCCGTGAAAGCTGCCGTCATGCCCGGCGCATCCGGGTTTATTTTACGTTCCATTCAACAGGAGGTTTACATGCATCTCACACCCCGTGAAATCGAAAAACTGATGCTGCATACGGCGGGCGAATTGGCCAAATCACGAAAAAACAAGGGGCTGAAACTCAATTACGTCGAGTCGATCGCGCTCGTCTCGTCCGAACTGATGGAATTCGCCCGCGAAGGCAAGGGCGTGCGCGAGCTTCAGGAACTCGGACGCAGCTTGCTCACCCGCGACGACGTCATGGAAGGTGTTTCGGAAATGATTCCGACCGTGCAAATCGAAGCCACGTTCGACGACGGCACCAAACTCGTCACCGTTCACCAACCCATTCGCTGAAAGGACACACCATGATTCCAGGAGAAATTTTCGTCAAGAACGACCGCATCGTCCTGAATGCCGGCCTCCCGACCAGGAAACTCAGCGCCACCAACCGGGGCGACCGTCCCATTCAGGTCGGGTCGCACTTCCATTTTTTCGAGACCAACCGTTTCCTTTTCTTCGACCGCGCAGCGTCCTTCGGTTACCGGCTCGACATCCCGTCGGGGACGGCGGTGCGTTTCGAAGCGGGTGAAACCAAAAGCATAAACCTCGTCGCCATCGCCGGCCGGCGCCGCGTCTTCGGACTCAACAGGCTGACCGACGGACAAATCGACGCGACGAATCTGAAAGCGGCGCTGCAAAAGGCCGCGTTAAAAGACTTTTTGAACACTCCGGAGTGAAACCATGAGCTACGACATCAGCGGCGAAGAATACGTTTCCATGTACGGCCCGACGGTCGGCGACAAGCTGCGCCTCGGAGACACCGAACTCTTCATCGAAGTCGAGAAGGACTACACGGTCTATGGTGATGAAATGAAGTTCGGCGGCGGAAAGACCATCCGCGACGGCATGGGCCAGAACGCTTCGGTCGCCGGCGACACCGGCGCGTTGGACCTCCTGATCACGAATGCGCTCATTCTCGATTGGTGGGGGATCGTCAAGGCCGACATCGGAATCAAGGGCGGCAGGATCGTCGGGATCGGCAAGGCGGGAAACCCGGACATCATGGACGGCACAGACCCGGCACTCGTCGTGGGAGCGGGCACCGAAGTCATCGCGGGCGAAGGGAATATCGTCACCGCCGGGGGGATCGACACGCACGTACACTACATCTGCCCGCAGCAGGTCGAAACCTCGCTGTATTCCGGCATCACGACGATGATCGGCGGCGGCACCGGCCCGGCGGTCGGCAGCTTTGCGACGACCTGTACGCCCGGAGAATTCAATATTCATAAAATGCTCGGCGCGGCCGAAGAATTCCCGATGAATTTTGGATTTTTCGGCAAGGCCAACTGCTCGACTCCGGCGCCGCTCGTCGAACAGATCGAAGCCGGCGCGATCGGCCTGAAACTGCACGAAGACTGGGGCACCACGCCCGCGGCCATCGGGACGAGCCTTGCCGTCGCCGACGAATACGACGTCCAGATCACGATCCACACCGACACGCTGAACGAAGCGGGTTATTTTGAATCGACCGTGGCTGCGATCGGCGGACGCGCGATCCACACCTACCATACCGAGGGTGCCGGCGGCGGCCATGCGCCCGACATCATCCGTGCCGCCGGGATGCCCAACGTCATGCCATCCTCGACGAGTCCGACGATGCCCTTCGCCAAGAATACCATCGACGAACACCTGGACATGATCATGGTATGCCACCACCTCGACCCCCGGCTGCCGGAAGACCTGGCGTTCGCCCGATCGCGGATCCGTTACGGCACGCTCGCGGCGGAGGACGTGCTGCACGACATCGGCGCGATTTCCATTCTGAATTCGGATTCGCAGGCGATGGGGCGCCCCGCCGAGATCATCACCCGCGCCTGGCAGACGGCGGACAAGATGAAGAAACAGCGCGGACAGTTGCCGGAAGCCGCCGGAGAAAACAACGACAACTACCGCGCCAGACGCTACGTCGCCAAATACACGATCAACCCGGCGATCACGCACGGCATCGCCGAATACCTGGGGTCGATCGAGGTCGGAAAAATCGCCGACCTCGTCGTCTGGAAACCGGCGCTTTTCGGCGTCAAGCCCGACTATATCTTGAAGGGTGGCTTCATCGTCGCCGCCAAGATGGGAGACGCCAACGCGTCGATTCCGACGCCGCAACCCGTCGTCCTGCGCAATATGTGGGGCGCGTACGGCAGGGCACGCACCGGCACGGCGATCAGCTTCGTTTCGATGGCGGCATACAAGAACGGCATCAAGGAAAAGCTGGGACTCGCCAAGACCGTTTTACCGGTGAAAAACTGCCGCAACGTCGGAAAAAAAGACATGATCCTGAACGACAAGACACCGCACATCGAAGTCGACCCCGAAACCTACGAAGTCACCATCGACGGTGAAAAAGCACAAAGCGAGCCGGCACAATCGCTCCCGCTGACGCAGCGGTATTATCTGTTCTGAGCCGGCATCAGGGGACAGGAAACAGGAGACAGGAGACAGAGCGCGTATAGGTTGGGGTGAGCGAAGCGATGCCCAACGTTCCCCAGCGTGCATAGGTTGGGGCGGTTCAGGAGACAGGAGACAGAGGTCGGGAGACAGAGAAGTTAGCGGCGGCTTCGCCGCCGGAGTGACGAAACCCCACCAGCATAGGCTGGGGTGAGCGCAGCGATGCCCAACGTTCCCCAGCGTGCATAGGTTGGGGCGATTCAGGAGACAGGAGACAGAGGTCGGGAGACAGAGAAGTTAGCGGCGGCTTCGCCGCCGGAGTGACGAAACCCCGCCAGCATAGGTTGGGGTGAGCGAAGCGATGCCCAACATCTCGCTTGCGCGCAGCGCAAGCCATTTCAGGGTTCAGGTATCAGGAATCAGGAGACAGGAATCAGATCAGTCAGCGGCGGCGTTGCCGCCGGAGTGACGAAACCCCACCAAGAACCCGCGAAAACGGTAACCCAACCTACTTTCCCCCTGACAAGGGGGAAATGAAGGGGGTTACCGGCGTTTCGGCAGGCGTCGGCGCGTTTTCATGGCTTCCAACCCGCCTTTATCACATCATTCATGCGCATACGGAATCGTTGGGGGTAGCATAGCTCACCACCAACCTATACCGCCGTGAACCGATCGGTTTTCATCTGTCTCCTGTTTCCCGTCTCCTGATTCCTGACATCTGATACCTGATACCTGCCCCCGTAAAAGGTATACTTGCCGGGTCTTTTCCATTGGCCTTTCCGGGTATCCTGAACCGATGAGTCTTTCCTCGACGTTTTCGGAGCACAAGGCTTCCCCTGTCGGTGAGCCGTCGCTGCCGCGCGACTGGAGCGAGCCGGTGGCGGCGCGTCTTGCCGACGGTGAAAAGGTTTTGGCGTTTTTCGAGACGGACCTCGACGCGAAACTTTCCTACGCCGACGCGATCGTCGTCCTGACCGACCGCCGTCTGCTCGCGGCGTCCCCTTCCGCCAAGCCCCCCGCCGCATCTTCCCTCTCCTGCGAGTCTTTCGACCTGACCGACGACGCCCGCCTCGTGCGGCAGGATTATTCGGGCGTCGGCGCGCTCGAGCTTTTCAACGCGCGCGCGCGTATCGCCCTGTGGCGCTATACCCTGGGCCACGACGGCGCGGCGGGGCGCTTGATCGACGCCTTCGAGCATCTTCAGGCGCGGCGCAGGGGCGCGTCGGGTGTTTCCGCCGTCGCGGATGCGGATTCGCCCACCGCGGTCTCCGAGCACGTGAATTCTTCGCCCACCGACGCGGACGCCGACGGCGACCCCGAAACGCAGTCGCCGCCTTCGACGTGGGTGCTCTTCCGGCTCTGGCGCTTCGCCCGCCCTTACCGTTGGCGTCTGTTCGCGGGCTTTCTCCTGTCCTTGGCATCGACGGGCGCGACGCTCGTTCCGCCCTATCTGACGATGCCCTTGATGGATAAAATATTGATCCCTTATCAGAACGGCCGTCCGATCGACACCGGGCAGGTGGCGTTCTACCTTACGGGCCTCTTCGGCGCGGCGCTCGTCGCGTGGGCGCTCGGCTGGGCGCGGACTTATATCCTCGCGTGGGTCTCCGAGCGCATCGGCGCCGACCTGCGGATCGGCACGTACGAGCACCTCCTGAAACTCTCGCAGGAGTATTTCGGCGGAAAGCGCACGGGCGATCTGATCGCGCGCATCGGCTCGGAGACCGATCGGATCAACGTTTTCATTTCCTTGCACTTTCTCGATTTTGCGACCGACGTTTTGATGATCACGATGACGACGTGCATTCTCGTCTCGATCAATCCGTCCCTCGCGCTCGTGACGCTCATTCCGCTGCCCATCATCGCGTGGATGATCCATACCGTCCGCGAAAAGCTGCGCCTGGGCTTCGAGCGCGTCGACCGCATCTGGGCCGAGATCACGAACGTGCTCGCCGACACGATCCCCGGAATCCGCGTCGTCAAGGCGTTCGCGCAGGAGAAGCGCGAGGCCGAGCGCTTCCGCACGGCGAATCGGCATAATCTGGAGGGGAACGACAAGGTCAATCAGGTCTGGTCGCTCTTCGGGCCGACGGTCACGCTGCTGACCGAGGTCGGCGTCCTCGTCGTCTGGGCTTTCGGAATCTGGCAGATTTCGAAGGACGAAATCACCGTCGGCGTCCTGACGGCGTTCATCGCGTACATCGGCCGCTTTTATACGCGGCTCGATTCGATGAGCCGCATCGTCTCGGTCACGCAGAAGGCGGCGGCGGGCGCGAAGCGCATTTTCGACGTGCTCGACCACGTCTCGAACGTCCCCGAACCCGAACACCCGGTGCGGCTCGATGCGATCGAGGGGCGCATCGAATTGCGCGACGCGGGTTTTCGCTACGGCACGCGGAACGTGATCCGCCACCTGAACCTTGCGATCGAGCCGGGCGAAATGATCGGCCTCGTCGGCCACAGCGGTTCCGGCAAAAGTACGCTGATCAACCTGATCTGCCGCTTTTACGACCTCGCCGAAGGCGCAATTCTGGTCGACGGCGTCGACATCCGCTCGCTTTCGATCGCGGGATACCGAAAGAATATCGGCCTCGTCCTCCAGGAACCCTTCCTCTTTTTCGGGACGATCGCCGAGAACATCGCGTACGGAAAACCCGACGCGACGCGCGAACAGATCGTCGCCGCCGCGCGCGCCGCGCACGCGCACGAATTCATCCTTCGCCTCCCGCACGCCTACGATTCGCTCGTCGGCGAACGCGGCCAGTCGCTCTCCGGCGGCGAGCGCCAACGCATCTCGATCGCGCGCGCGCTCCTGATCGACCCGAAAATCCTGATCCTCGACGAGGCGACTTCGTCGGTCGACTCGACGACCGAAAAAGAAATCCAGAAGGCGCTCGACAACCTCGTGCATGGCCGCACGACGATCGCGATCGCGCACCGGCTCTCGACGCTGCGCAAAGCGAGCCGCCTCGTCGTCCTCGACCGCGGCGAGATCGTCGAAACCGGAGACCACGACGCCTTGATGGAAAGCCAAGGGCATTATTACCGGCTGTACCAGACGCAGAAGCAGAACGCCGAACAAGAGGGAGACGAATGAGTCCCGGCATCCAACTCCATCGCAACGCCTTCGGACGCCTCGTCCTCACCGACGCGACGGGCGGGACGTATGAAAACGTCGTTCCGGTGCGCGCCTTCCCGATCACGGCGCCCGACGCGGGGTTTTCGCTCGTAGATACCGAGGGCAAGGAACTCGCGTGGGTCGATTCGCTCGACGCGCTTGGCATTGATGCGCGCGAACTCGTGCGGCAAGCCTTCGCCGCGCGCGAATTCATGCCGGTGATCGAAAAAATCGTCGGCGTTTCGAGCTTTTTGACGCCGAGCGTCTGGCGGGTCGAAACCGACCG
>JAISDL010000065.1 GCA_031264825.1 Accumulibacter sp.
GGCGATCGCCGTCGTATTCGATCAGCAGAACGCTTGAAACGCGACGGTCGCGGATATCGACGAAGCACGCGCCGCCGATGAAGGGTTCGAGGGTCATGACGGACTTCAACGGCGTGGCGACGATCATCTGAAAACCAAAATTGTTGAAGATGTTCATCGCCAGGGCGGTGAATTCGTTGTCGGCTTTGTCGAAGGCTTCGTCGAGCACGACCGGCGCGTACATCGGCACCCCGTGGTCGTTTCCTCCCAACTGGTAGCGCAGGGCCGCCGCAAGACACGTGGTCGCCAGTTTCTGACGCTGACCTCCCGATTTGCCGGCGCCGCTGCGGTAGACCTCGACTTCGACGCCTGCCTCGTCGATTTCGCGTCCGATGAACTCGACGTGCTTCCTGACGTCGAGCACGGATTCGCGCCAGCGCTTTTGCTCGGAGTCCTGGCTGGACAGCCGGTCGACGAGTCGGCGCAGGGCCAGGAAGCGCGTCTCGGCAAACTCGCGCTCCTCGCTCCAGGCGTGACCGAGCGTCTGCTGGATCTCTTGCTTGAACTCTTTGACTTCGGCGAGTTGCCGGTCGCTCGCGTCGATGTGGAGGGTGGTGCGTTGCGTGGTCGTCTCGTTGAAGGGCACCTGGCTGAGGCTTTCGTTGACGAGTTCCATCCGCTCGAGGATGGCTTTTCGCGCGTCGTTCAAATACGTCGAGAGCGCCGCCAGATTCTGGTGGCTTTGGTTCCGCAGCAACTCGAAGAATCTTTGCTCGTGCGCGGGCAGGCCGTCCGTTTCCAGCCGAGCCAGCTTGGCAAAAAAGTCCGGCGCGCTGGCAAGGCTCGCGTCTACGTCGCCGGCATCCGCGGGCCACTGCCGTTTGAAGTCGGCGAAGCGCGTTTCTATCGCCTTCTCGCAATCGCCGATCGCGCGGTCGATGCCTTCGATCTCTTTGCCCAGCGCCTGCACGACCGACGTGGTGAGCTTGTCGAGGTTTTCGAGCTTGACGGCGTCGCTCAGGCGGGCGAAGCGTTCGTCGAGTCCCGCGATCTGGCGAGTGCTCAGTGGAAGTCTCGACGCGTCTTGGAGGAAGGCGCGGAGCGAATCAAGTTTCCTCGTACTGTCTTCGATCTGTTTGAGAAGCGATTCGTGCGCGATCTTCGCTTCTCGAAGAGCTTTGTCGGCTCGGTCGGCGAGCGCTTTTTGCTTGTCGATCCGCGCGCCGATTTGCAGCAAGGTCGCGTTGCCTTCACGCGCTTCGCGTATCCGGGCTTCGATCGCGGCGATGCGGTCGAGCAAGGGGGAGAGGTCGATTTCCTGCCATTGGAGATTGACGAGCGTCTGGCACTGAATCGCCCGCGTCGCGCGTATCTTGTCTTGGTCGGCGAGAGCGTCGATCTCTCTTTCGAGGCGAGTGATCGTGACCGCATGGTCTTGCGCCTGCATTTGAAAGATCATGAGCTTTTCGCGGTTGTCGAAGCCGAGCACCCAATTCAGTCGATCTCCGACGCTTCGGCGGTCGTCTTTCTCGTGTCGGGTCTTGCTGTGCTTGACCTGGCCTTCCCGGGTGAGCGCGCGATCGGCGTTTCTGAACGACGAAAGCGAGTCGACGCACGCGTAATCGAAGCGTTGCCGCAGCTCGGCCTGTAGCCAATCCGAATACCCCCCTTCCTTGACGTTCAGTTTGAGGACGAGCGAGTTCGTCCCGAGGAGCCTCTTCTGCCAGGCGTCCGGGCGTCCGGTTCGGTAATACACCAGACGTCGCCCAAGGTGGATGCCGTTGATGTGATTGGTCAGCGCCGAGTAATGGCGGTCGTCCACGAGGAGCGAGAGCGCAAACCCGCGCAATACCCGCTCGATCGCGCCTTGCCACCCGGCCTCGTCGGGCTTGACTTCGACGAGTTCGCCGACGAAGGGTAGCGCGGATTCGGAGACGCCGATCGCCGCGGCAAGCTCAGAGCGCATTTCGAGCATATCGGCGGGAATGTTCGACGGCTGGCGCTTCAAGGCTTCGACTTCTTTCATCGCTTGAGAAAACGCTGTCTCGGCGTCCTTCTTCTCTCTGTCCAGACGGAATTGCTCCGCGCGGCTTTCGTTGCTTTGCTGTTCCCGGTTTTCGACTTCCCGCCGCGCGTTCTCCAGCAATTCGGCAAAGGCGTGAGGCGAGCCGGGAAGGCTCCAGCCGAGATTCTTGCAAGCGTCTTCCGCCTGCCTGCGCTTCCGCGAGCGATCCGCGCGCTGCGCCTCCAGTTGCGCCTTCTCCGCTTCCCAGCGCTCGATCCGATCGCCGCCGGCTTCGCGGTGTTTTTCCTCGAGGTCTCGCAAGGCGGCGTTGTGGTTGTCCAAGACGCTTTGGCGCCGACCGACTTCAGCTTCCGCGCCGCCGGAGTGCGCTTCGAGCGACGAAATGTGTCGTTCGAGCAAGTCGGCACGACGGGTTTCCCGGTAATCGTCGACGCCGGCGCGGAGTTCGTCGAGTTCGTTGCGCTGCAAGACCAAGGACGTGCTGCGTTGATAGTGCTCGCGCGCCGGGACGAGCGTTTGAACCTGCTCGCGCGCCCTCACGACCGCCTGATGCGCCGCGTTGAGTTCGCCGAATTCGCTGACGAGGCGATCCGCCACGTCGAAAGTTTCGGGCTTGTCGAGCATGAAGTCGCGCAGGAAGGTATTGAGGTCGCCGAGACTTTTTGCCGACTGCGTTTTATGCAGCAAACGCAACGCCATCTCGCTTTCGATGCCGAGCAGACGGCAGAATCGCTCGCAATACGGGCGGAACTCGTCACGGGCGAAGGCTTCGGGGAGCGATTGCTTGAGTTTTCGGATATCGAAGCCGGACCGGCCGAACTCTGAGAGTTCGCGCAGGTCGAAATCGCGCTCGAAGATGAGGTAGTGACGTCGGACGTCGGCCTTGCCGTTGGCCTTGCCCCGCAGCCAGAAGACCTGGACGAGGACGACGGACTGAGCCATCGCGTTCCGGTAGCTCAACGCGAGGGCCGACCACGTCGTATCCGGGCGCAGAGTGCGCGTGGATATCTCGCCCGAATCTCCGTCCTTCTGCTCGGCCCACGCGCCGCGTATGTAGGTAACGAGGCTTCGGTCGCGGCCGCTGCGATCCGCTTCGCGCGCGGCGGCGTTGAAGTCGATCCAGCGCGGCGGAACGAGCAAGGCCGAGAAGGCGTCCAGAAGCGTCGACTTCCCCGTCCCCGACCGGCCGACGAACAGAAAGCCGCGTTCGCCGATCGGGATGTCGTGAAGACCCGAAAAAGTGCCCCAGTTGAAAACCTGCAAGCGCGACATGCGGAATTGTTCCCGGGCGAACAAGGAGGCGGTTCGGGGGTGTAAACTCATTCTTCGACCTCCTCGTCGGAGTCGGGCGGGGTTTCGCGCGCGGGCGCCTCGCCCGCGGCCATGCGTCGATACAAATGCGTCAGCGCCTGTATTTCCTCCGCCGAAAAGAGGAGCTTCAGCGTTGGTGAAATTTCGAATCTGTCTTCGCTGGAACGAATCTTCTGGAGGATGTTGTGCTTCTTGATCTTCTCGATCGAGGCATGAACCCGTTTTGCGAACCCCGCGCGGTCGGTATTCGAGGCGCGCTCGTAAAGCGTCAGGAATTCCGTGACGTCTTCGGTCGACACGACGGCGCGGTCGCCTTGCGAATCCGCCTGCGCCAGCCGTTGGCGAAGGTAGAGCAGCAAAACGGAGTCGACGAAAGTCAACTGCGCGCGGCGCAAAAGAATCGGCGCCTCCAGGTCGCCGGTGTCCGCCTGACGGGTGAAAGCGACTTGCACGTCGTGGTCGATGACGAGTTCGAGAAAGAGTTCGGCGAGACGCCGCCGGATCAAGTCCTCGTCCCGCATCAGGATCGGCCAGAGTTTCGCGTGTCGACGCGCGTCGAGAGACGGCCCCGCAAGGAGTTGCACCAGGGCGCGCCGCGTCTCGTACGCCAGTTCGCCGCCGTCGCCGATGAAAAGAGCGTTGGCGGAAACTTGCGCCGCGTCCGGCGTTTCTTCTTCGTCGGGCAGGGTGTTTTCGTCGTCCTCAGACCAGCTCATCGGCGCGTTCCCTCAAAAAGAATATCTTTGGAATTCGGGCGCCGCGACGCTGTTCGTCGCCCCCGATCCAGTCCACGGTTTCGCTTTGGTCGGCCAAAAACCCGTGCCGACAACCCAGGGCAAGCAGTCCGACGACGCTCCCCAGCCCCTGCGCGGCGGGGAACTCTTCCAGAATGTCGGCGATCGACGCCTGCGATCGTCGTTCCAGGACGGCGAGCACATTGGCTTTCAGGCTGCGGAAGTCGATCTCGGATTGGGCGACGAGTTCGCCGATGGACTCGAAATCGATCGACGGGGCGTCTCCGTCGGCCATTGGGTCGGGCAAGGATTGCAGCGAGGGGTCGTAAAGCACCCATTGCGAGAAGGAGCGCAAACGGCTGCTCGTGAGTTCGAGCGTGTATTGAAGCGTTTCCGTGGCCCGGACTTCGTTCTTCAGCGCGAGCGCGGCGCGCTGGGCGTCTTTCAGAAGCCGGTTGAGTCGGCGCTGTTCGAGGTATTCGCGGCTCTGGACGAAATGCTTCAGGCTGCGGGCGAAGGTCTGGAGTACTTCGTGAACCATCCCGCCCTGTTCGAGAAGCGTCCGCGTCAGCCGAAGAAGGAATCGCCGCTCCTTGGCGTCGAGCTGCCCCACAAAGTCCCGCGACAGGACGCTTTCGAGGGATTGATCGAGCGTGGCGGCCTGTTCAGGGTCGGTCAGCAGACGCCAGAACGCGGAAAACGTCCTTCCCGCCTCGCTTTCCGAAATCAGGTCGATTCCGGCGAACAAGGAATCGAGCACCTCGCCCCGATTGCCTTCGTTGTCCATGATGCGTTCACGGAGGTCTCGATTGAGATGGTCGAACTCGTCGCGGACGCGGCGGAAGTCGCCCGCCAGATCGTCGGCGAGCGTGATGACTTCGCGCGCCCGTTCCAGCGCGCTCGCATGGGGAAGTACG
The DNA here is from genome assembly GCA_031264825.1 of Accumulibacter sp. Lineage (GTDB taxonomy): Bacteria > Pseudomonadota > Gammaproteobacteria > Burkholderiales > Rhodocyclaceae > Propionivibrio. The sequence continues at coordinate 4,968 of JAISDL010000065.1, forward strand.
CGCATCCGGCCCTTTTGGATCGCGTCGATCTCCTGGTCGATGCGCATCCGCTCGGCCGTGAGGCGTTCGATGCGGCGGGATTTGTTGGTATCGGTGTCGTCGGCAAGGCGGACAAGGGCTTCGATCACGAGCGTCAGGCGGCTCTCGGTCGCCGCCGAGCGCGGCTGTTCCAGACCCGAGACAAATCGAATCGCCTCGACCGCCGCGGTGGAAAGTTCGTACTCCTCCTCCGAGGCGCCCGACGGAAAGCGCCGTTCCAGATATGCGTCGGCGAGCCAGCGCGCGACGTAAGCCTGCGCCGTCTGCGGAAAGTCTTCGCCCCGCGCGCGGAGCGCTTCCAAATCCCGGCCGATCCGTTCGAGAAAGATCGAAGCCGGAAGACTCCGCTCGTTTTCAAAGAGATGCGTCTGAAAGAGGCCAATGACGGTCGGTCCGGTGTCGGAGGCGAGCAGTCGCCACAGGGGCTGCGCCCGCATGCGCCGGTACGTCGCAATGGCTTTGTCCGCTTTCATCGAAAACCGACCCTGAATTGGAGATTTTCAGGATTGTCCGCTTTTTTTGCGTCTGTCGGAACAGGCGATGAGGGTCCGGCTCGGCTTCGACGCGTCGCGAACCCCGACGGATTGAAAATTCGCTATATTCGCTATTTTTCACAATAGGGTGCAATTAAAAGTGGCGGTTGAAGGCATGGGAAAAGGATCAGGCATAGAAATTGCTGTGGGAGGAGAGGTCAATGGACTCTTCTCTGGAGGCGAAAATGGGGACAAAGCGAAAAG
>JAISDL010000075.1 GCA_031264825.1 Accumulibacter sp.
TTCGCCGCGCGACGCCGTTGCCTTTTCCTTGATGCTGGGCTTTCTCCTCGACACGTGCGCCGTCGTCTGGGTTTTCGCCGCCGCGACGCTAGTACGCGCCGCGCTGGGCCTCATTCTCCCCGCGCTTTTCCTCGGCGTGTGGCTGCATTTTTCGGGCTAGCGCATGCCGCCCCCGCTACGTTTCGACCAGCCCCGCCCTCTGCGGTTGTCGATGGCGTGGCTGCACACTTGGACCGGTCTCCTTCTTGGCTGGCTACTGTTCGCGGTTTTCGCGAGCGGTAGCCTGTCTTTTTTTCGAAGCGAGATCAATTTCTGGATGCACCCCGAACTCCATCGTCTGCGCGACGACGCGCGGGCGATCGCACACGCGAGGCGCATTCTCGAACGTGAAGCGCCCGATTCTCGGCAATGGACGATCACGCTGCCCGGCCCGCGCGACCCGACGCTGTTTGTCGCGTGGCGCGTCGACGCTGCCTCTCCGGCATCCTCGCCTGCCGCACGGCCGCAAGATCGAGCGAACGCGCCGACGGGTGGGCAGCGCCGTCCGGCGCACGGACTTCGGCCGGAGACGAGGCGGCTCGCCCTCGACCCCTCGACGGGCGAAATACTCAAGCTGCGCGAGGGTTCGGGCGCGACCTTTTTGTTCCGCTTTCATTTTCAGTTGCACGGTGTCGGCTGGTTCGTCGGGCGCTGGATCGTCGGCGTCGCGGCGATGGTCATGCTGGTCGCGCTCGTGAGCGGCGTCATCATCCACCGCAATATTTTCAAGGACTTTTTCACCTTCCGCCCGAATAAGGGAAAGCGTTCCTGGCTCGACGCGCACGTGCTCGTCGGCGTCGTTTCACTGCCGTTTCATTTTGCGATCACGTTTTCGGGGCTGCTCCTGTTCGGCGCGCTCCTGATGCCGTCGGTCGTCCGCAGCGGCTACTCAAACGTAGCCAACGCAGCCAATGCACCCTCCGCGCCGAATTTCACGATGGACATACGTGGCGGGCGCGATCGCTTCAATCTTGCACCGCCGTCCGGGAAACCCGCCGCGCTGGCCGAACTCGCACCGATACTCGACGCCGCGCAAAACGAATGGGGAGGCGAAAAAGCCGGCTCGGTCGTCGTCTCGAACCCCGGAGACGCCGCCGCGACCGTCGAAGTGATCCAGACGCACGGCAACAGTCTCGCGAACCGTGGCGTGGCGCGCCGCGCGCTTTTCGACGGCGTGGTCGGGGTGAGGCTCGAAACGCCGATCGAAGCGTCGCCGTCGGCGATCGTCGCGGTCTGGAACTCATTGGTGACGCTGCACATGGGGCGCTTTGCGACGCCCTTGCAACGCTGGCTGCTTTTTCTGGCGGGCGTTTCCGGCACGGTGATGATCGCAAGCGGGCTGATCGTGTGGCGCGTTTCGCGTTTCAAGACACTCGGGCGCAGCGAAGACGCGCCTTTCGGTTACCGCTTGGTCGAAGTCCTGAACGTTTCTGGGATCGCCGGGTGGCTCGTCGCGCTCGGCGCGTATTTCTGGGCTTGCCGTTTGCTGCCCGACGCGCTTGCCGCGCGCGGCGATTGGGAAGTCAGGGTGTTTTTTCTCGCGTGGGCCGCCTCTTTGATCCACGCGACGTTTCGGGAGCACCGGCGCGCGTGGGTCGAGCAGTTACGCTTTTCCGGCGCGCTGATCGCGCTCTTGCCGCTCATCAACGGACTCACCGGCGGTGCTCCGCTCTTTCGCAGCGTCGCATCGGGGCCGTGGCAGGTCGCCGGTTTCGACATTTGTGCGCTCGTCGCCGGAGCCTTGTTGCTTTTCGCCGCGCGCAAAGTCCATCAGGCCGAAACGGACGATCCACAGATAACAGAGGCATAAAAGCCGATGGAGACAGTCTTTTCAAATACCCTGTTCTTCGCGCTCACCGTCGGCGGACTTTGTTTCCTGAGCCTCGGAATCGAGCGCCACGCGAAACAGGCGTTCGGGAAAGCGCCGCCCCGCGAGCCGCGCCGCGCGCGTTCCGCCCTCGGCGCGGCGATGCTCGCGCTTTCGCTCGCCTCATCGATTCAAACCTCCGGCGTGTCGATCGGAATCGCCGTCTTTTTCGGCACGGTCGCCGTCGTCTCGATCGGCGTCGCGCTCATGCTCGCGTTTCGTCCGCGTCTCCTGCGCTTCGTCGGCGCGGTCGCGGCGGCGGTTGCGCCGCTCGCCTTCCTCGCCGGATTTTTCTCGTGATTCCTTTGCGCGGCGCATCGAACGCGGCGGTGAAGAAGCTCTCTGGTAAGATTACAGTTTTAGCCGGAAAAACGCGATGGAGTATCTTTCCGTTGTCCTCGACGTCGTTTTGCATCTGGACAAGCACCTTGAAATCCTCGTCCGGAATTACGGCGTCTGGATCTACGCGATTCTCTTCCTGGTCGTCTTCTGCGAAACCGGGCTGATCGTCACGCCTTTCCTGCCGGGCGATTCGCTCCTTTTCGTCTCCGGCGCGCTCGCCGCGCTCGGCGGGATGGACATCGCGCTCCTGATCGCCGTCCTGATGCTTGCCGCCTCGCTCGGCGACTCGGTGAACTATCATATCGGCCGCTTCGCCGGACCGTGGGTCTTCAAGTGGGAAGATTCCTTCTTCTTCAACCGCGAATCGCTCAAAAAAACGGAAACCTTCTACGAAAAGCACGGCGGAAAAACGCTCGTCATCGCCCGCTTCCTGCCGATCATTCGGACTTTCGCGCCCTTCGTGGCCGGCGTCGGTCGGATGAATTACGCGCGTTTCATCGTTTTCAACGTCTCCGGCGCCGCGCTCTGGACGCTCTCGCTGACGCTGGCCGGCTACTTCCTCGGAAACTTGCCTTGGGTCCGGAAAAACCTCTCCTTCGTGATGCTCGGAATCATCGCCGTGTCGCTTCTGCCGGGCCTCATCGGCGCCTGGTTGGAGCGCGGGGAATCACGGACGAATTGAAGGCGGTATGTCCCGCAAATGACCCTGTAAATGACCTTGTAAGCATGGAAAACCAAACGCTGGAGTGGAAAGAATCCTGGCGCGATACATGCATGAAGACGCTCTGCGCGTTCGCCAACGCATCCGGCGGTACGCTGGAGATTGGCCGCGACGATGACGGCGTTGTCGTTGGCGTGGAACACCACTGTAAATGACTCTGTAAATGACCTTGTAAGCATGGAAAACCAAACGCTTGAATGGAAAGAATCCTGGCGCGACACGTGCATGAAGACGCTCTGCGCGTTTGCCAATGCATCCGGCGGTACGCTGGAGATTGGCCGCGACGATGACGGTGTTGTCGTCGGCGTGGATAATGCGGAAAAGCTCTTGGAGGACTTGCCGAACAAGATAAAGAACGCAATGGCGATTGTCGCCGACGTGGCTGTCGAGAACGACGGCGGCAAGGAGTACATCGCCGTCACCGTGGGCGCATACCCCTTCCCCATCAGCTACCACGGCGTTTACTACATCCGCTCCGGTTCCACCACGCAGGAGCTTACCGGCAGCTCGCTTGACGAGTTCATGCTGCGCAAGCAGGGCAAAACCTGGGACGGCGTTCCTGTCCCTTTTGTGAAGTTCGCGGACTTCGAGAGCGACGCTTTCAAGGTGTTTCGCCGCAAGGCGATAGCCAGAGCGCGTTTGACCGAAGAGAACCTCGAAATCACCGACGAGGAGTTGCTCGAATCCCTGCAACTCACCGACGGAAAGTACCTCAAACGCGCCGCGCTACTCCTGTTCCATCAAGACCCGGAGAAATGGGTACCGGGCGCTTATGTCAAGATTGGCATGTTTCGCAGCAATACAGACCTTCTCTATCAACACGAGATTCATGGGCCGCTCGTCAGACAGCCCGACATGGTCATGGAGACGGCGTATCAGAACTATTTCAAGGGATTGAT
>JAISDL010000091.1 GCA_031264825.1 Accumulibacter sp.
AGGTTCCGGTAAATGAAGTCGGCGGGATAAGTGCTGTTCGCGTGAATTCCGCCGACCTTTGCCGCGGCCAGATAGACCTGGTCGGGACGTTCGATTTCGAAAAACGCGCGGACGGCGGCCTGGTCGGTGAGGTCGAGGTCGGCGTGCGCGCGCACAAGAAGACCGCATTCCGGATGCCCGGTTCTCGACAATTCCCGGACGATCGCCGAACCGGCCATTCCCCGGTGCCCCGCGACATAGATTTTTTGTGTGGAACTCATCTCGGCTCCGACCGGAAACGCCCGTCGTCCGTGCCGAACTGAACGGGATCGGAGCTTGGCGTCCGCCTTCCATACACGTCTTCGAGTCGGACGATATCGTCTTCGTCGAGATAATCGCCCGACTGGATCTCGATGATTTCGAGTTCGTCGTCGGTCGGATTTTTCAGCCGATGGACGACGCCCACGGGGATGTAGGTCGATTGATTTTCGTCGAGCAGCAAGGTTTCTTCGCCCCGGACGACTTCGGCCCGACCTTTGACGACGACCCAGTGTTCGGCGCGGTGAAAATGCTTTTGAAGGCTCAGTGCGGCGCCGGGTTTGACGCCGATCCGTTTGACCTGAAATCCCTTCCCCGCGTCGATCGCGTCGTACCATCCCCAGGGACGCGCGACCTTGCGGTGCGTGAGCGCCTGCGCACAATGTTCTTTCTCCAGAAGCGTCACGACGTCCTTGACCCGCTCGACCGCGTCCTGATGGACCACGAGGACGGCGTCGGGCGTATCGACGAGCAAAAGGTCGCTCGTGCCGAGCGCGACGACGGGGCGGCACGGCGCGTGGATGAAGGTATTCCGGGAAAGATGCGCCCAACCCCGGCCCTGCACGCGGTTCCCGTCTTCGTCGGCCTCGGCGAGCGACGCGACGGCGTTCCAACTGCCGACGTCGCTCCACTGCCCCTCGAAGGTCAGGACCACGACCTGGTCGTACGCCTCCATCACGGCGTAGTCGATGCTTTGCGAACGGCACGAAGCGAAGAGCGTCGCGTCGGGGCGGACGAAAAGGTGACCGCTCGGCGACGCATCGCGTTCCGCGTTCTTCATCGCCGAACGGCAGACGGCAAGAATATCCGGCGCGTGTTTTTCGAGCGCGGCGAGCATCGTCCCGGCGCTTGAGAGGAAGATGCCCGAATTCCACAGCGCGTCGCCCGAAAGGACGAGTTCCCGCGCCGACTCGGCGTCGGGCTTTTCGATGAAGCGCGCCGCCTCGAAGGTGTGCGCGTCGAGACGGCGCCCCTGCCGGATATACCCGTACGCGGTGCTGGGAAAGCTCGGACGGACGCCGAAGGTGACGATGGCGCCCGAAGAAGCCGCAGGGACACCCTGATGAACGACGCGCGAAAATGCGCCGGCGTCGGGGATGTGGTGGTCGGCGGGGCAGAACAAAAGCATCTCGTCTCCCGACCGGAACGCGTAGAGCGCGGCAAGCGCGATCGCCGCCGCCGTATTCCGCGGGACGGGTTCGAGGAGGAGGTCGCCGCCCTGCTTCATCGACTGCAGGATGTCGGTGACCATGAAACGGTGTTCCTGCGCCGCGACGAAGAGCGGCGGCGCGCCGCGGGAAACCGACGCCGCGCGTTCGAGCGTCAGTTCCAGCAGGCTTTTCCGACCGAGCAGGGGGACGAATTGCTTGGGGAAACTTTTGCGCGACAGCGGCCAGAGGCGCGTCCCCGAACCGCCGCAGAGGATGACGGGGGTGAGCGTCGGAGCGTTTTCGTTCAGCATCGTCAAAAGAAGTCAGGCTTCAAACCACCATAATGGACACGAAGTCGACAAGACCTTCGAGCGCGCAAAAAACCGATTGCGCGCGGACCGCTTCCCGGGAGCCTTCGAAATGGCGCGTGCGCGTTTCGCAACGGTCGCGGCCCGCCCAAGCGAAACAGACGGTGCCGACCGGCTTGGCGGGTGTTCCGCCGTCGGGGCCGGCGACGCCCGTGATCGACAGCGCCCAGTCGGCCGGACTGTGGCGCAGCGCGCCGAGCGCCATCGCCGCGGCGGTCGCTTCGCTGACCGCGCCGTGGCGGTCGAGCGCCTCAGACGGAACGCCGAGCATTTCGCGCTTCGCGTCGTTCGAATAGCAGACGAAGCCCCGGTCGAAGCACGACGAACTTCCGGGAATCGCGGTCAGCGCCTGCGCGACCCATCCGCCGGTACAGGACTCGGCGGTCGCAAGGCGCTGCGCGTTGTCGGAGAGCAAATGTACGACGCGATACGCTGTCGCTTCGAGCGCGCAAGAGTCGGGAGATTTGGGAGATTCGGCGGACTTCATTGGAAAAGACGGAAAACGTAAAGAACGAGAAGCGTATAAAGCGCCGCGACGAGGTCGTCGGTCATGACGCCGAAGCCGTTCTGGACCTTCTCGTCGAAAAAGCGCGCGGGTTGCGGCTTGAAGATATCGAAAAGCCGGAAAAGTACGAAAGCTGCGCCGCGCCAGAGCCAGTCGGGCGGACAGAAGACGAGGACGAGCCAGAAAGGGACGATTTCGTCCCATACGACACAGCCGGGGTCGCCTTTTCCGTAATCGCGCGCCGTTTTCTGGACGATGGGAATCCCGGCGACAAAGCACACGAGCAAAAAAGCGAAAAGCGCCGTGTCGTCCATCGAAGCGCGCAGCAGGGGATAGCTCAAAAGAGCGAAAGCGCTGCCGACGCTCCCGGGCATGTAAGGCGAGAGGCCGGCCCCGAAACCGCAGGCGACGAGGTGCGCCGGGTGCGAGAACAGAAAGCGCAACGGCGGCGGATTACTGAATATTTTCAGCAAAGTGATCGAAGCCCTTGTAAAAAACCGGCAGCGCCTCACCGCGCGCGTCGCGCAGACTCACGCCCCCCGTCCCCGTGACGAAGCGGCCGATGCGCGAAAGAGGCAGTTCGATGCGCGCGCCGAGCGCGTCGATGGCGTCGCGCCGTTCGGGCGCGGCGGAAAAAAGCAGTTCGTAGTCGTCGCCGCCCGAAAGCCGACCCCTCTGAAATCTCTCCATCAACGACGGCGCGGCGGAAAAGCCCTGAGGAAAACCTTCGGGAAGCCGCGCGGCGTCGATTTCGACATCGAGCTTCGATGCTTCTGCCAGATGCCCGGCGTCGGCGAGCAACCCGTCGGAAACGTCGATCGCGGCGCGCGCCAAGGCGGCCTCGCGCAACGCGACACCCAGCGCGACGCGCGGATGCGGTTTTTCGAGCCGGTCGAGGCAGGCGTCGAGAATTTCTGCCGGAAGCCGGATTTCTCCGCGCCGGTGCGCGAGTCCGAGCGCCGCACAGCCTAAAAAGCCTGAAACCCACAAGTCGTCGCCGGCACGCGCCGCGTCGCGGCGCAGCGCCGTCGCCGCCGGGACCTCGCCGAGCGCCGTGACGCACAGCGTCAGCGAGCCGCGCGTCGTATCGCCGCCCGAAACGTCGACGCCGTAGCGACGCGCGCAGGCGAACACGCCGCTGGAAAAAGCGGCGAGCCAACTTTCGTCGGGGTCGGGAAGGGCGCACGCGAGAAACGCCCACCGCGGCGTCGCGCCCATCGCGGCGAGGTCGGAAAGATTAACCGCCAGCGTCTTCCAGCCGAGTCTTTCGGGGTCGGTTTCCGGAAGGAAATGGATTCCCGAAACGAGCGCGTCGGTCGTGACGGCGATCTCCGTTCCCGGAGACGGCGCGAGAAGCGCGGCGTCGTCGCCGGGACCGAGCAGGGTGCGCGGCGTCGGCCGGACGAAATGTCGTGCGATCAGGTCGAATTCGGAAGGCATGACAACCGGAAGAATCCTAGGGTTTTCGAGAAGGCGCGCGTCTGGCATCGACCTCGGCGGAACGCAGCGTCGCCGCGAGTTTGTCGAGAACGCCATTGACGTATTTATGTCCGTCGGCGCCGCCGAAACCCTTGGCAAGCTCGATCGCCTCGTTGATGACGACGCGGTAAGGCGTTTGCGGACAGTGGGCGAGTTCGTAAGCGCCGATCAGGAGCACCCCCGCCTCGATCGGCGAAAGCTCGGCGCAGGGGCGGTCAAGGAAACCCTGAAACGCCTCCTGGAGCGCGACGCGCCGGACGAGGACGCCGTGCAGGAGGTCGGCGAAAAACTTTCGGTCGGCCTTGTCGAAATCCGGCGCTTCGCGGAGCTGCGCCTCGATGAAAGCCTCGTCGCTGCCGCTCAACTGCCACTGATAAAGACCCTGGAGAACGAATTCGCGCGCGCGGCGGCGCGGCGAGTTGGCCGGCTTCGCTACCTTCTGGGGACGGTCTTGCGCGGCGCCGTTCATGCGTCCCTCGCATTCAGCGAGCGGAAGAGCCTCGCCATTTCGACCGCCGTACGGGCGCAGTCGGCGCCTTTTTCGCGCATCCGCGCCTCCGCCTGCGCTTCGTCCTCACACGTCAGAATACCGTTTGCGATCGGCACGCCGGTATCGAGCTGGACTTCCAAGACGCCACGGCACGATTCGTTCGAAACGATCTCAAAATGGTAGGTTTCGCCGCGAATCACGGCGCCCAAGGCGACGAGCGCGTCGAAACGCTTGCTGTTCGCAAGGAACTGAAGCACGAGAGGGATTTCGAGCGCGCCGGGCGCCGTGAAGATTTCGATATGCTCGTCGCGCACACCGAGGCCCCTCAACTCGTCGACGCACGCGGCGAGCAGACCTTCGCAAATCTTCGGATTGAAGCGGCTCGAAACGACGCCGATGGAAAGCCCTTCCCCGGCGCAAGAAATTTCGGATTCGCGGATCGTCTCGTAATGAGGCATAAAACTCCAGTCAATTCAAGTGAAAACGCAGATCATGCGCCGTTGATCCGCTCGACATCGCCGAGTTCGTCAGGATTCGCGATCTGGCGCGTCACTTCGAGGCCGAAACCCGTCATGCTCGGCAAATGGCGCGGACTCGCGATCAGCTTCATCCGGCGCACGCCGAGGTCGCGCAGGATCTGCGCGCCGATCCCGTGGAGGCGGGGGTCCCATCGGTTCGCACAAGACGCCGCGCCGGGATGTGCTCCGGCTCCGGCGAGCGCGTCGACGAGGTCCGCGCCGGAACCGGCGCAGCGCAAGAGAACGACGACGCCCGCGTCGGCGCGCGCGACGGCTTTCAGGACGCAATCGAGCGAAAAAGTGCATTGCCCGTCGTCCGCACCGAGAAAATCGAGGATCGAGAGCGCCTCATGGACGCGGACGAGCGTCTCTTTTTCGGGCGAAATCACACCGCGCGTGAGCGCCAGGTGCACCTCGTTGCTGACCCGGTCGGTGTAGGCGTGCAGGGTAAACTCACCGTGCGCGAGCTTGACCGTGCGGCTCAGCGAGCGCTCGACGAGCGTCTCGTTGCGGCTGCGGAACTCGATCAGATCGGCGATCGTCCCGATTTTCATCGCGTGCCGTCGGGCGAATTGGACGAGGTCCGGCAGACGCGCCATCGTCCCGTCGTCCTTCAGGATTTCGCAGAGCACCGCCGACGGTTCGAGGCCGGCCATCTGCGCGAGGTCGCACCCGGCCTCGGTGTGTCCGGCGCGAACGAGAACGCCGCCGGCTCTGGCTGTGATCGGAAAAATATGGCCGGGCTGGACGATGTCGTCGGGCCCCGCGTCTTTGGCAATCGCGGCGCGAATCGTCCGCGCACGGTCGTAGGTCGAGATTCCGGTCGTAACACCGGTCGCGGCTTCGATCGACGCCGTAAACGCAGTATTGAAAGGGCTTCGGTTGTCGCGCGCCATCGGAGAGAGACCGAGCTGGCGGCTACGCGCCTCGGTGATCGTCAGGCAGACGAGGCCGCGTCCGTGCGTCACCATGAAATTGATCGCTTCGGGGCTGACGTGTTCGGACGCAAGGATCAGGTCGCCCTCGTTCTCCCGGTCTTCCTCGTCGACGAGGATGACCATGCGGCCGGCGCGGAATTCGGCGATGATTTCCTCGGTCGACGCGATGTCGGGTGCGCCAAAGGACGCGGCCTGTGCAATGGAGTGTACAGTCATTGGGAAGCTCCTGAAACGTTCAGCCCGCCCCGCCGGGGACGTTCAGCATCCGCTCGACGTAACGGGCGATCACGTCGATTTCGAGATTGACCGTGTCGCCGGGTCTCAAGGCGCCGAGCGTCGTCTTTTCCAACGTGTGCGGAATCAGATTGATCGAGAATTCGGCGCCGTCGACGGTGTTGGTCGTCAAGCTGACGCCGTTTATGCAGACCGACCCCTTGCGCGCGATATAGCGCGCGAGTTCTCGCGGCGCGCGCACGCTCAGCAAGCGGTTGTCGCCGACGGGGTCGAAGCGCAACACTTCGCCGACACCGTCGACGTGTCCCGAAACGAGGTGGCCGCCGAGGCGGTCGGCAAGGCGCAGCGCCTTTTCGAGGTTGACGGGGCCGGGCGCTGAAAGACCGACCGTACAGGAAAGCGTCTCCGGCGAAACGTCGACGCTGAAGGTCCGGTCGTCGTGCTCGACGACGGTCAGGCAAACGCCGCCGCACGCGATCGAATCGCCGATGGAAACGTCGTTCATGTCGAGACCGCCACCGTCTATCGTCAGGCGGACGGTCGACGCGCCGTCGTTGCGGGGCGTCAGCTTCGTAATGCTGCCAAGGGCGGAAATGATACCTGAAAACATGGAAACCTTCCGGAGGAATATCTTTGCATTCTATCATGCGCCCTGCGCCTTACGCAGTTTCTGCACATGCGTGCCGGGAACGCAAGCGATTCGACGGCGCGTGCCGCGGGCGCGATTAGCGTATATAGTATTGCCTCGTTTATGCCGCCAAATTTCGACGCCCCTGAGAAAAACCCTGTTGACCGAGATTTCCTTGACGCCTTTCGTGGAGAAAAACAGTGACTGAATCGTACCGGACTCTTGTGAGCGCGTGTTTTGCGCTCGCGTGCTTCCTGCCGGCGAGATCCGACGCGCAATTTCCTCTCACTGCCGAGAGCAAGATCAATACCGCCGTACCGATCTCGGCGGAATTGGAAAAGCTCAGAAAAGTCGTAGCCGGCGAATTGACGCAAAAACGCTTCTACGAAGAAGAATGGAAGCGTCGCATGTCCTTGCGCGCGACGACTTGTTCCAAAGGATTCACGCCTTCCTGGCATACGCCTCTCCCCGCCGTCCGTGAAAAGCTGACGGACCTTGCGTGCTTCCAGAAACACGACGCCGAGACCGCACAATGGATAGGCTATCTGCGCCTCGGCGCGCTAGCGGCAAAGCCCGCGCTCAGGCCGATTCCGGCGAACGTCCCCGAAACCATCGCGGCGGACGCTCCAATCCGCGAGGCGGTATTCGCCGACGCCGCCGGCGTCGCTGTGCTGAGTACGGGTCAAAACGCGCTTCTGGTCGACCTTGCGAACGGCGAGATCCTCCATCGCAGTACGATCCCAAACGGTGAAAGCCTCGTTACGCTTTCAGCAAACGGAAGATTGATCGGCTTCGAATCGCCCAACCGCGACTACACGCCGTTCTATTCCACCGAGACCGGCGAGGAAATCGCCAGGATCGACACGGCGCCCACCTTCCAAACGCATTGGCTCGGGAACGAATGCATCTTCTACGGTCATGAGCGCGGCAAGACGATCGCAATCGACCTTGCCACCGGAAAAGCGGTCGATCCCTTCCCGTTTCCCCTCGTCACGGAGGTGTTTCCGTTTCCCGGGGAGCCGAATCATTTCATCATCGGAACGCATCGTGGCGTGGCGAAAGCAACGACATTCCGCCAGGACGGCAAACTTGTAATCGGCTTGCTCAATGAGCGTGCGGTCGGAATGAGCGGAGAGTGGTCGAAATATACGACGTACCCGACGTCGGACGGCGCCTTTATCTCCGTTCCTCCGCCAAGACACAGTTCAACGCTTTTATCCATTCTGAACGTTCGAAGCCTTGAAACCGAAAACGTCGATCTGGGTCCGGGCCTCAGAAGGCGTTTGGTCTTGGGCGCGGGTGAGCCTGGAAAGTTTCTGCTCCGCATCGGCTCGCGGTCCGACCCCAAGAGGGAAGAACGTGACTACATTTATTCCATCGCCGACAAAACCCTCACCCCGATCAGCCCCAAGGTTCCCGGCAGGGCCGTGATGGCGCGGTCGCTGAAAACGGTCTTTGGAGTTTCGGACGGGCGATTGGTGCAATACCGACCGGTGCCGACCGACGATCCTCCCATGTCCCTCGAAGAATTTGCCGCGCAAAACCGTGCGCGCGACGCTCAAGACAGGCTGGCTGCGGCGGAGCAGGCGTTTGGCGCACCGCTCCCCGAGGCACCACGGATCGAGCCTCCAAAATCCACGGAAGTCGTCGCCGAAGGCAATCGTACCCGCGTCCCTCAAGGCAAGCAGACTTTGACGGAGCGGGTTGCCGAAGCGCTCCGCTCTGAAGCGCCAAGGCCTGCGCCGCCCTCTCCTCCTCC
>JAISDL010000111.1 GCA_031264825.1 Accumulibacter sp.
TCAGACTGTCGATGTACGCGGTGAGCTGTTCGCTGTTGATCAGGCCGAGCCAAAGCGCTCTTTTTTGCAATTCGGTAATTTGGGGCGCATCAGGATTTTTTGTAAAATCCTTATGGGAATCTCTGATCAAAGTCCTTTTCCGGCCTATTGCGGCATGATATAATGCGTTTTACATAAACGATTCAACTTTACACCTACGCCCATGAAACAGACGACCTTTGCCTCGCTGGCCTACACGGAGAAGAAAAAACAAACCCGTCGGGAACGCTTTCTGTCGGAGATGGAAAAGGTCGTGCCTTGGTCGGCGTTGCTGGGGGTGATAGAGCCGTATTACCCCAAGACGGGTCGCCGGGGTCGGCAGCCGATGCCCCTGGAGACGATGTTGCGCATCTACTTTCTGCAACAATGGTACGCGCTCTCCGACCCCGCCATGGAAGATGCACTATACGAAATCGAATCGATGCGCCGCTTTGCCGGGTTGGAACTGTGCGAGGACGCCCTGCCCGACGAGACGACGATCCTGAAATTCCGTCATCTTCTGGAACGTCATGAACTGACCGGACAGATGCTCCAAGTCATCAACGCGACCTTGGAAGAACGGGGGCTCCTTCTGAAAGGAGGGACGATGGTCGACGCGACGATCGTCGCTGCGGCGTCCTCGACGAAAAACCGAGCCAGACAACGCGATCCCGAGATGCACTCGACCAAGAAAGGTCAACTGTGGTACTTCGGCATGAAGATACATGTCGGAGCAGACGTCAATTCGGGGTTGGTACACACCGCAAAAGTCACGGCGGCGAATGTTTCGGACATCAGCCAGTTACCCGAGTTGGTTCGAGAAGACGACCGGGCGATATTTGGTGACAAAGGCTACGTCAAGAACGAATACAAACGCAACGCCCGCCGCGTCGGAGTCTTCTGGGGTGTTGCTCTCAAGGCCACCAAGAAATACCCACTGACGAAGGCCAACAAACGTTTCAACCACAAGATGTCGTCGATACGTGCGCGGGTGGAGCACATCTTTCGCGTCATCAAGCGCCAATTCGGCTATACGAAAGCGCGCTACAAGGGGATCATGAAGAACGCGACGCAGGTGTTCTCATTGATTGGGCTGACCAACTTATATCTGGCGAGGCGTGCTTTGGTGACTTGACGGGGAAGATGCGCCCAAAACGCCCCAAAAAAGGCCATGGGGGCGGAGAAATCCAGAAAACCGGCTTTCGCTTGGGTAAATTCACCACCTCACATTCGCCAAAATGAGCGAATCCAAAATCAATCCGCTTTCGCTTTATTGTTCAGAGGTTCCCTAACCTATACCTATTATCTGTCATCTGTCTCCTGTCTCCTGTCTCCTGACACCTGATCCCTGTCTTGGGATGCTTTCCAGCACCTGCCGCTCGTTTCCGTATTTGGCGCCCAGGAGCGCGGGGCGTATTTCGGACGCCAGCGGGTGCCGGGTGATGAAGGCGTGCGTCGCGGCGCATTCCAAGGGCTTCGTGATCAAGTCGGCGTCTCGTCGGCGGATGACGAGGCCGTCGGAATCGCGGCATACCTTCGGGTCCTTCCTCTGCGCGACGAGTTCCGCGTGGCGGCGGCGCGCTTTCTCGACCAGTTTTTTCCACTCGACGGCGGGCAGCGTGTCGCCGCCCGCGCGCATGTACGCGGGCGCGGCGTTCAACCAATGCTCGTCGCCGCTTCGGGTGTAGAGTTCGAGCATCAGTCTTGCGATCGCGCCCTTGTACGCGTCTCCCGCGTTCCTTCTGACCGCGTACAAGCCGATCAGGGTATCGAGCGCGGCGCGGCGGGCCTCCGCGCTTTCGTAATCCTCCCAGACCGCCAGAATCGCCTGGTTGATCCACGTTTGCGCCAATCGTGCCTGGACGGGGAAGGTTTTCCCGTCCGATCTTTTCCAGACCGACGCATACGTGGCAAGCCCCCCGAAAAGCGAGGGCGGATGCGGCGTGGCCGGCGGCACGTCGTTGTACAGATAGCCACTCACGCGGAAAGAGGAGAAGGCGATGTAGTATTGATCGTAAGGCCCGACCACGCCGCTTGCGGCGTATCGATCGGGGCCGACGCGATTCAAGGCCGCGCTCATCGCAGCCACTGTCCGGCGCGCGAGTTCCAGGCGTTCGTCGTCGGAAGCCGCCACGCGGCTCGCGGCGACGAAGGCGCCGATCGGGTTGATCCAGTAGGCACTCGGATTCCTCCAGTAATCGCCTTCTTTCACCTCGCTCGCGGCGCGCGCATAGACGGCGAGCGCCTTGGCGAGCAGGCGCTTTTTTTCCGCCGGGTTTTCCTCGACGAACGCGGCGTACTCGTACGCGGAGCCGAGGCAGAGTTCCGCGCGCGCGAGCGTATACGCGGCGCCGTGGTCGTCGATGCGCAAGCGCTCGTGTTTCGCGGCGTCGGAGAGTTCGGCGAGCGCGCGCTCAAAGGCCGGAACGAGAAGCGCGGCGACCTCGCTCCCGAGCCGCCGTTCGTCCGGCGTCGAGAGGTGAATGCGCGCGGGGAGCAGCGTTTGCGTCAGCGCGGAGAGCAGCATCGCCGCGCTGAGGCCGTCGCCGGGTTTGGACGACTCCAGGAAGCGCGCCGCGTCGGAGATGACTTGGGCGTACCGCCTTTCGACCAGGTTTTCCTTCATCAAACTCCGGCGCAGACCCTGATAGACCGCCGGACTGCGTTTGTCGTCGAGCGGCATGGGCTGCGCGCGCAAGTGCTCGACGATTCTTTCGTAGGTCTCCCACGGCGGCGGCTCCGAGAGCGCCTGAGCGGCGTCCGCGGGGTTGAATTCCCAGCAGATGTCGACGAAGGCGTCGGGGCAGTGGCTCTTGCCGTAACGCTCCCGCCGCCGCATATCCTGCTGCCTTTCCCCCGCTTCCCGGCTGCGCGCCTCGTCCATCCGGCGCGGGATCGTGACCACGTACATGCTCGCGTACACCGCCGCTTCGCATCCAGACAAGAGAAGGCACAGGCACAGGAGACAGGAGACAGGGGACAGGAGACAGAGGACAGATGACAGAGGACTGAGCGCTCGCCCCAGAGGACAGAGGACAGAAGACAGAGGACTGAGCGCTCGCTGGCGCTCGCTTTGTGATCTGTGTTCAGTATTCAGATGTCGCATGGCTAGCTTTCATCATATTTCACACGAAGACACGAAGGCACGAAGGGATTCAGCAGGGACTTCGTGTCTTCGTGTGAACCAAAATAATCATATGTAATTCCTCTCCGCCATTCCAGCACCTGCGGAACGTTGGGCATCGCTTCGCTCACCCCAACCTATAGCTCAGTGGACAGATGTCAGGCATCAGGGATCAGACGAAAACCGATCGGGTTTTTGTCGATTCTCTCCGGCGGCGAAGCCGCCGCTAACTGATCTGATCCCTGATTCCTGACCTCTGACATCTGATATGCGCATACGTAATCGTTGTGGCTCTCGTTCCTCAGCCCAACCTATACCGCCGAGATGCGCCCGCGGAATCGTTGGGGTTCGCTACGCTCACCGCCAACCTATACACGCCCAGCCCAACCCATACTTCAAGAACCGCGAAACACGGATATGCGCGAAAACGTTTTGCAAATACAGACCTTTCGCGTCTTTCGCGCCTTTCGCGGTAAAAATCGGTTTTCATCTGATCCCTGATTCCTGATCCCTGATCCCTGATCCCTGATCCCTGATTCCTGATCCCTGATTCCTGATTCCTGATCCCTGATCCCTGATCCCTGATCCCTGACATCTGATTCCTGATACCTGAACTATTTCGAGTATTTCTGGATCGCCGCGTGAATCTCGGCGACGGCGCGTTCGATTTCCTCGTTGGTCAGTTCGGCCTTGTAATTCGGGTCCTGGCCGAAGATATCGAGCTTCGTCGTAACGAAGTCGCGGTTCATCGCGAGCGTCGAAATGAACGACGTGTCGTCGAGGCTGAGGTCGACGTAGCTTTCCTCCCAGCGGACGGCGACGACGGAAAAATTGTCGGCGCCCGCGCCGCCCTTTTCTTCGACGCGGTCGAAGAGTTCCGGGACGCTCCGCCTCAAGTCGCCCGCGCGCACGGCAGACAGGATCGACCGGTCGGAAAGGACGCCCCAGACGCCGTCGGTGCACAGCAGCATGATGTCACCGGATTCCA
Organism: Accumulibacter sp.; assembly: GCA_031264825.1. Lineage (GTDB taxonomy): Bacteria > Pseudomonadota > Gammaproteobacteria > Burkholderiales > Rhodocyclaceae > Propionivibrio. The sequence goes on from JAISDL010000111.1 coordinate 4,131, forward strand.
GCGGCGTCTTGCGCGAAAAATCGATTTCGGGCCGCGCGGGGCCGCCGAGGCAACTGTAGATCTTGTTGCGTTCCGGGTGGATCGCGGCCTGTCTTTCGTTGATCAAGCCCTTTTCCATCAGTTGCTGGAGGCGCGAATGGTCGCGCGTTTTGTGAAGGATTCTGCCCCCGCGCAGGAAGTAGAGCCGCGAATCGCCGACGTGCGCCCAGTAGGCGATATTGTCCTGAACGATGCACGCGACGCACGTCGTTCGCGGGGAGTCGTTGAGCCTTCGCGTTTGCGTAAAGTCGCCGATCGCGTAGTGCGCGTTGAGCACGCCCTTTTGCAGAAACAGGAAGGGGTCGCGGATTCTTGGGCGCGCTTCGCGCTTGAAAGCCTCGACGAGCGTCTGGACGGCGATCTGCGAGGCGACCTCGCCGTAAAAGTGCCCGCCCATCCCGTCGGCGATGACCATCAGGAGAGCGTTCCGGGAATAGCAATACGCGACCCGGTCCTCGTTGTTCTGGCGTTTTCCCGGACGGCTTTCCTGGTAAATCGTAAACTTCACTTTTTGGTCTTTCTTTTTTTGATTCGGTGGCGGAAGGTGGCGATTCCTTGCCTCAGACGACCCATTCTCGTCGACGCGAACTCGTCGAGCCACAGGCCGAATTCATAGCGCTTCGGCATTATTTTGCGATGGACGAATTCACCCAAGGCTCCGCGCCTTCGCGCCCCGTCCTGCGAGACCTCGGACGTCAAGGCTTTTTGCAGAGCGAAAGCGCTCTGGGGACGGTCGAGGTGTTGCAGGCGAAGGCAGCAATCGATCGTTTCCAGAAGATGATCCGAATACTTCCCGCTCCAGCGCAGCGCGGCGGGGACGAGTTTGTCCTTTTCGACACGATGGTCGGCCGCCTGCGGAGCCGCGCCCGACAGGCACGCGTACATCGTCGCGCCGATGCTGTAGATGTCGCTCCACGGCCCCAGGAGGTCGCGGTGGCCGTAGTGTTCGGGCGGCGCGAATCCGGGGGTATACATCGGCTTCAACATGGGGATTCCGTTTTGCATCGCCTGACGCGCCGCGCCGAAATCGATCAGCACCGGCGAGAAATCGGTGCGCATATAAACGTTCGACGGTTTGATGTCGAGGTGCAGGAGCTTGTTCGCGTGCACTTCGCGCAAACCGTTGAGCAATCGGGTAAAAACGTTCCGGATGAAGTTTTCGGTGATGACCGCGCGCTCGTTTCGGATGACCTCCTGGAGCGTCCTCCCGCGCTCATACTCCATGACCATATACACCGTGTCGTTGGCGCGAAAGAAATTGAGGACGCGGATCACGTTCGGATGCGAAAGACCGGCGAGCGCGCGTCCTTCCTCGAAAAAGCACTTCATCCCGTAACGGAAGGCCGGAAGATGCTCTTCGGGAATATCGGGGCAGACCTGCCCTTCCCGGCGGAGCGCCAGCGAGTTCGGCAAATACTCCTTGATCGCGGCGAACCGGCCGCTCTCGTCGGTCGCCAGATAGACGATGGAAAAACCGCCCAGCGAGATTTGGCGCTCGATCCGGTATTCGCCGAGCCGGAAACCCGCGGGAAGCGGATAGTTCGCTTGTTTGACCATCGATTCAGGATTCGTTACTGTTCAGTTTTTGACAATTTTCGAGCTTTGATGAGCCAGTGTAAAGATAAATCGGCGGCGCGCGCGGGAACGCCCTCAAGCGCCGGAACGATTCACAGCATGACGGGGTACGCCGCCGGGACGCGCGAGTTCGGTTTCGGCGTCGTGAATTTCGAAATCAGGAGCGTCAATTCGCGCTACCTCGACTTTCAGTTTCGGATCTGCGACGAGCTGCGCGCCGCCGAACCCGCGCTCCGGGAACTCTTCGCCGCGCGGGTGCGTCGCGGCAAACTCGAGTGCCGGATGGGATTTTCCGCGTCGGGATCGAGCGCCGGCGCGTCGGCCTTGAACGCCGAACTTTTCCGGCGACTCAAGGAACTCGACGAACTCGTCCGTTACGAGATGCCGCTGGCGCGAGCGCTCTCGGTCAATGAAATCCTGCGCTGGCCCGGTATGCTCATGGACGATTCGCCCCAATTCGCCGAGGCGATTCCGACCTGCCTTGCGCTCGCCGAGGACGCGCTCGGCGATTTTCTGGCGAGTCGGGCGCGCGAGGGCGAAAAGCTCGCCGCGGAAATCCGTCGGCTGACGGCGGACGCGCGCGAATGCGTCGTGAAAATCGCGCCGTGGGTCAGCGACGCGCAGGCGGCGTTCGAGGAAAAACTCAAGGGACGCCTCGCCGACGCGACCGTGGCGGTCGACGACAACCGGATTGCGCAGGAAGTCGTGATTTTCGCCGCGAAAATCGACGTTGCCGAAGAGATCGCGCGCCTGACGACGCATCTCGACGAGGTCGCGCGTATCCTCGATACCGGCGGCGCGTGCGGAAAACGCCTCGACTTTTTGATGCAGGAACTGAACCGCGAAGCGAATACGCTCGGGTCGAAGACGATGATTTCGGACGTATCACGGACCGCGATGGAATTGAAGCTCCTCATCGAGCAGATGCGCGAACAGATACAAAATCTGGAATGACGCCTTCGAACGTGTCATAATAACGGAATATCAAAATCGCCGGTCGTTTTTGATTCGTCGGCCGCGTTTTCCCGAGTCGATCCTCGATCCGAGGTCGAGGACGGGATATTTTTACCGGATCGCGCAAAATTCGACCGAACATGACTGAACGCACGAAGAAGCCGCAAAAGCGCGGCGGGACGGAAACGCGAGGGCATCTCTACATTCTCTCGGCACCTTCCGGCGCGGGGAAGACCACGCTGGTGCGGATGCTGCTCGAAAGCGACCCGAAAATCCACCTTTCGGTTTCAAGCACGACGCGCGCGCCCCGCGAGGGCGAAGCGCACGGCCGCGAATACTACTTCACGAGCGTCGAGGACTTCCTCGAACGCGCAAACCGCGGTGAATTCCTCGAATGGGCCAAGGTGCACGACAATTACTACGGCACGTCGAAGTCGTGGATCGACGCCGAAAACAACGCAGGGCACGACGTTCTGCTCGAAATCGACTGGCAGGGCGCGCAGCAGGTTCGAAAAATCTTTCCGAACGCGGTCGGGATTTTCATCCTGCCGCCGACGATCGAGAGCCTGAAGGAACGGCTCATCCGTCGGGGAACCGACGCAAAATGCGCCATCGACCTGCGGATCGAGTCGGCGCGCGACGAAATGCGGCACGTAAGCGAATTCGACTATGTTATCATCAACGCGGACCTGCCCCGGGCGTTTCAGGAAATCTCTTCAATAATCAACGCCTCACGGCTTCAATACGCGACCCAGCGTCAGCGTCACGCCGAGCTGTTCTCGGCCTTGCTCTGACCGTTTGCTTCAGGAACAGAATATGGCACGCATCACCGTAGACGATTGCATGAACTCGATTTCAAACCGCTTCCAGATGACGCTCGCGGCGACGTACCGCGCTCGCCAGATCACCGCGGGCGCCTCGCCGATGGTCGAACCCGACCGCGACAAACCGACGGTGATTGCCCTGCGCGAACTCGCGCTCGACAAATACGGCCTGGAAGTTCTCAACCGCAACCCCGTCTGACGGCAAGCGCCGCGGTCTGTCATGAAATCCGACGGCGGGCTTTCCAGCGATTCCGGAAGCGGAACGCGGCCCGACGCGGATATCGACCCCTGCATCGACGAGGCCTACCAAAAACTCGTCGATGCGCTCGGTTACCTCGAACCCGATGAACTCGCGCTCATCGGACGCGCCTACGCCTTCAGTGTAAAAGCGCATCGCGGCCAGAAGCGCGTTTCCGGCGAGCCTTACGTGACGCACCCGCTCGCGGTCGCGCGGACGCTCGCCGAATGGCGTCTCGACGCGCAGGCGCTCGCCGCCGCGCTCTTGCACGACGTCATGGAGGACACCGCCGTCACGAAGGCCGAGATCGCCGAAAATTTCGGCCAGAAGATCGCCGACATGGTCGACGGCCTCTCGAAACTCGGCAAAATCGCGTTCTCGTCCTACCAGGTGGCGCAGGCCGAGAACTTCCGAAAGATGCTGATGGCGATGGCGCGCGACTTGCGCATCGTCATGATCAAACTCGCCGACCGGCTCCATAACCTGCGGACGATGAGCGCGCTCCGCCCGGACAAGCGCCGCCGGATCGCGCGCGAGACGCTCGAAATCCACGCCCCGATCGCGACGCATCTGGGGATCAGCAATATTGCGAGGCAGCTCGAAGATATTTCCTTCATGCACCTCCACCCGGTGCGCTATCGCGTCCTCGAAAAAGCCGTCGAAGCCGCCCACGGCAACCGCGGCGCGCTGCTTTCGAGCATTTTCGACGGAATTCGCGGCGCGCTGCGCAGCGCGAAGGTCGACGCCGGCGCCCTGGGACGCGAAAAAAGCCTGTATTCGATCCACAAGAAAATGGTCGAAAACCGCCTGAATTTCTCGCAAGTCCTCGATATCTACACCTTCCAGGTCATCGTCAAGCGAACGCCCGAATGCTACCTCGCGCTCGGCGCGCTGCACGCGGTCTATAAACCCGTTCCGGGCAAGTTCAACGACTACATCGCGATCCCCAAGCGCAACGGATACCAGTCGCTCCATACGACGCTGATCGGCCCGCACGGGATGCCGATCGAGGTCAGGATACGCACGCAGGAAATGCACAGCGTCGCCGAGGACGGAATCGCGTCGCACTGGCTCTACAAGGAAAGCGCCGAAAACGGTTCCGAATTGCGGGTGCGCTCGCACGAGTGGTTCGAAGCGCTCCTCGACCTCCAGACGCCGACCGGAGACTCGTCCGAATTCTTCGAGCACGTCAAGGGCGACCTCTTCCCCGACGAGGTCTACGTCTTTACGCCCAAGGGAAAGATTTTCTCGCTTCCGCTCGGCGCGACCGTCATCGACTTCGCGTACGCCGTCCACACCGACATCGGGCACCACTGCGTCGCGGCGCACATCGACCAGAAACTCCTCCCGCTTTCGACCGAGCTTTCCAGCGGCAACCAGGTCGAGATCATCACGTCGCCGACCGCCAACCCGGCGCCGGTCTGGCTCACCTACGCCAAGACGGGGCGCGCGCGCAGCAAGATTCGCCACTTCCTGAAGTCGATGGAACAGGAAGGCTCGAGCGCGCTCGGCGAAAAAATGCTCGCCCGCGAACTCCAATCGCTCGGGATCGTCCTTTCGGACATTCCGCCGAGCGTCTGGGACAGCGTCCTGCACAAGACCGGGAACGCCTCGAAAAACGAATTTTTTTCCGACATCGGACTCGGGCGAAAACTCGCGCCCGTCATCGCCCGGCAACTCGCCGGGAGCGCGAAGATCCGCCGTTCGGAGCGCGTCGAAGCGAAACCCCTGCTCATCCGCGGCTCCGAAGGAACCGAGATCCACTTCTCTTCGTGCTGCTGGCCGATCCCCGGCGACCCGATCATCGGCTTTCTCCACAACGAGCAGGGGCTTCAGATTCATACGCTCAACTGCCCGGTCATCGCCAAGTCGCGCGGAAACGAAACGCCGATCAGCGTCGAATGGGAACCCGCGCCGGGACAGCTTTTCAACGCCCGCATCCGCGTGAGCGTAAAAAACATCCGTGGAATCCTGGGCCAGGTCGCGAGCGGCATTTCCCAGGTCGGCATCAATATCGACCAGGTCGACCTCTCGCGCGAAAGCCTCGGGCTTTTCAGGGACATATTCTTTCTCGTACAGGTTTCCGGGCGCCGTCAACTCGCCGACATGATGCGCGCCCTCCGGCGTATCCCGGATGTCGTTCGCATCGTTCGTGAATCGGGCTAGACGTTTTTCCCAAGCCCCCTTCTCCAAAGCCAACCCGTCCCCGGCGCCTTTTTCGACAGGAGGAAATCGTGAGCGCAGTACTTTATGAAGTGGATCAAAACGTAGCGACCTTGAGGCTCAACCAACCCAAATCGCTCAACGCCGTCAACCCGACGATGATCGACGCGCTGCTCGACGCGAGTTCCCGCGCGGCGGACGACCCGAAAGTCCGCGCGGTGCTCGTGTGCACGACGGGCAAGCATTTCATGGCGGGCGGCGACCTCAAATGGTTTCAGGACCAACTCGCGCTCCCCGCGCAAACCTGCCGCGAGAATTACGACGCTCTGCTCGAAAAGGTTCAGAAGCTCGCCTTGTGCTTTCAGGCGATGGAAAAACCCGTCGTCGCCGCGGCGCAGGGCGCGGTTGCGGGATTCGGACTTTCGCTGATGATCGCCGCCGACCTCGTCGTCGCCGCCGAAGACGCCTA
>JAISDL010000140.1 GCA_031264825.1 Accumulibacter sp.
CAGCGCGGATGGAAGTGGCAGCCCTTCGGCGGATTCACCGGAGACGGCGCTTCGCCGCAAAGACGGGCGGACGCCTGAAGCGTCGAATCCGCGGGAGCGAGTTCCACGCGCGGAATCGCGGCAATCAGCGCTTGGGTATAGGGGTGAAGCGGCGCGCGAAGCACGTCGTCCGCGTCCCCGTGCTCGACGATGCGACCGAGGTACATCACGGCGACTTCGTGCGCGAGGTGGCCCGCCACCGCGAAGTTGTGCGTGATGAAAAGGTAAGCGAGTCCCATCTCGTCCTGGAGCGACTTCAAAAGATTGAGGATCTGCGCCTGGACGGAAACGTCGAGCGCCGACGTCGGCTCGTCGCAGATGATCAGTTCGGGCTGGACGGCGATCGCGCGCGCAATCGCAATGCGTTGGCGTTGACCGCCGGAGAATTCGTGCGGATACTTCAGTTCGCTGCCGCGAGGCAGGCCGACCTCGTCGAGCAGCGCCGCGATCGCCTCCGCCGTTTCAGCCGCGCCGACCGCCCCGCTCCCTCCTCCTCCGACGTCCAGGGCTTCGATCCCCTCGGCGATGATTTCGCCGACCGGCATTCGCGGGTCGAGCGAGCCGAAGGGGTCTTGGAAAATCATCTGCAAACGGCGACGCATCGCGCGCAGCGCTCCTGAGGATCGGGCGTCGAGCGCGCGTCCGTCGATCTCGATGCGACCGCTGCCCGGCGAAACCAGATGGAGAATCGCTTTGCCGACCGTTGTTTTTCCGCAACCCGACTCTCCGACGAGGACGAGCGTCCGTCCGCGTTCGAGTTTGAACGAAACGCCGTCGACGGCTCTGACGTGCGCGGCGACGCGCCGGAACAGCCCTTTGCGGATCGGGAAATGCACGCGCAAATCGTGCACCGCGAGTAGCGGCGGCGTCGAATCCGCAGCGCTTCGCGGAGCGGAATCCGGCGTTGGGGGCTTTGCGTCTAGCCGCGCGCCGAAAATTTCACCGACGGCGTCGTTTCGCGCCGCGTGGCAGCGGACGCGGCAAGCATTGGCTTTGACCGTCCATTCCGGAGAAACCATGCGGCATACGTCGGCGGCGAACGAACAGCGCGCGGCGAAACGGCAGCCCTTCGGCATTTTCGCGAGCGGCGGCACTTGGCCGGGAATCGTTTCGAGCCGGGAACGCGCGCCGTCGGGGAGCGCGGCGAAGAGCTTTTTCGTATAGGGATGGCACTGCGCATCGAAAAAAACTTCGCTCGGCGCTTCTTCGACGATTTCGCCGGCGTACATGACGCCGACGCGGTGCGCGACGCTTCTGGCGACGCCGAGGTCGTGCGTGATCAAGAGGATGCCCATCCCGCGCTCTTTTTGCAGACCGACGAGAAGGTCGAGAATCTGCGCCTGTATCGTCACGTCGAGCGACGTTGTCGGTTCGTCGGCAATCAGGAGTTTCGGATTCGCGGCCAGCGCGATCGCGACGATCACGCGCTGCTTCATTCCGCCGGAAAGCTGGAAGGGGTATTCGCCCATGCGGCGCTTCGCGTCGGAAATTCCAACGGCGTTCAGAAGGCCGAGCGCGCGGGTCGCCGCCGCTTCACCGGAAAGATCGAGGTGCCGTTCGAGGACTTCGCCGATCTGCCGTCCCACCGTCAGCACTGGATTGAGGCTGCTCGACGGTTCCTGGAAAATCATCGACATTCCTCCGCCGCGCACGCGGCGCATCTCTTTTTCCGGCCATTGCAAAAGCTCGCTCCCTTCAAAGCGAATGCTCCCGCCGAGGATGCGGCCGGTCTGCGGAAGGAGACGCAAGAGCGACAGCGCCGTCACCGACTTTCCGCAGCCGGACTCGCCGATCAGCGCGAGCGTCTCGCCGGGGTTCACGACAAAGGAAACACCCGAAATCGCGGTCATCGTCTCTTTCCCGGAGACAAAGCCGACGGAAAGGTCGTCGACGGCGAGGAGCGGCGCGTCGCTCATCCCGCGCGCCTCGGGTCGAGCGCGTCACGCACGGCGTCCGCGAACAGGTTGGCGGAGAGTACGAGCGCGAGCATCGAGACGAAGGCCGATGCCAGCGACCACCAGACGATCGGGTCGCGCGCGAGTTCCATCCGCGCGTTGTTGATCATCGTCCCAAAGCTGATCATCGTCGGGTCGACGCCGATGCCGATATACGAGAGCACGGCTTCGGCGAGCACGAGGCTCGAAAAATCCATGACGAGCGCGATGACGACGATGTGCGTCAGATTCGGCAGGATATGCCGGAGCAGTATGCGCGCGTGGCCGACGCCGAAAGCCTGCGCGGCCTGGATGTATTCGAGTTCGCGCAGTTTCAGCGTTTCTCCGCGCAAGAGGCGGCACAGGCTCGTCCAGCTCGTCAGCCCCAGGATTCCGCAGAGCGCGAGCAGGCGCACGTCGGCCCTTTCCGCCGCGGTGACGAACCATTGCGGATGCGTGTCGATGACGACTTCCATCATCAGCACCGCCGCGGCGATCAGGAGGACGCCGGGGATCGAACTCAAGGTCGTGTAGACGTATTGGATCACGTCGTCTATCCACCCGCGAAAATAGCCGGCGAAAATGCCGAGCACGATCGCCAGCGGTAGCATCGCCAGCGTCGTCACGAGGCCGATGACGAGCGCCGTGCGAACGCTTTTCAGGATTTGATAGAGCACGTCCTGCCCGACCTTGTCCGTGCCGAAGACGTGGTAATCGACGCACAGGAAGACGATCGGCGCGAGGAGTACGAGCGCGGCGCCGACGACGCCGAGGACGGCGTTCCAGGAAAATTCGGTCTCTCCGCACCAGATCGCTTTCCAGGCGCGTGCAGGCGACAAATCCACGCCGCGTACGTCTTTCGCGCCGCGTCGCGCGAGCGCGCACGCCGTTCCGCCCGCGATGAGCGCGAAGAGCGCGGCGGCAAAAACCTCAGCGACGAGAATTTTTTTCACGATGTCGCGGCCTCGTCCCGCCTCGTCCTCGCCCAGGTGCGCGCCGCCGAATTCGAGGCGCGGAAAATCGCGCACGCCGCGTACAACCCCGGCGGCGTCGCGCGTTTCGAGAGTCTCTTTTGCGTACGAGCGCGTCGCCAGCGGCGCGGAGTAGGTTTTTTCGTTGCGCTCCTTGAGCGGTGCGGCGATCGCGTCGAGGAGCGAAAGCGCCTCGACGGCATAGACCGCGCTCTGGCCGGGCGCCGTGGCGTCGAGGCGTTTGCGGTAATGCAGGGAATCGAGGAGGCCGACGGCGACGAAGAGCACGAGAATCGTCGCGGCGACGACGCCGGGGCGGTTCCGTCCGATGCGGCGCCACGCCGCGCGCGCGAGGGGGTTTTTCTTCGACGAGACGCCAAAAGCGACCGCCGAGGCGACAAGCAGCCAGACGAGAATGTCGGTTAGAAGCGGTACCGGGACGAAGCGCATGGTCATTCGAGCCGGATGCGCGGGTCGACGAGAACGTAGGAGATATCGGTCAAGACCAAGCCGACGATGTAGAGGACCGACCCGATGAAGACCATCGCGCGGACGATCGAAAAATCCTGCGCGCGGATCGCGTCGATCGTATAGCTGCCAAGCCCCGGAATCCCGAAAAACGATTCGGTCAGCAGGGACCCCATGAACAGGAGCGGAATCACGACGACAACGCCCGTCAGGATCGGGATCAGCGCGTTTTTCAGCACATGCCGGAAGAGAACGACGGCCTCCGAAAGCCCCTTCGCGCGCGCCGTGCGGACGTAGTCCTTGCCGATTTCTTCGAGGAAAAAAGCGCGATACAGGCGCGTCGACGCGCCGATCCCCGAAACGACGCCGATCACGACCGGCAGGACGAGGAATTTCCAGGCGTCGAGTCCGGCGGCGTAGCCCGAAATCGGAACGAGCCGCCAGAGCCGGCTGACGAGGTATTGTCCGCCGATGATGTAAAACAGCCCCGAAATCGACATCATTGCGACGCAAAGAACGACGCCCCAGAAGTCGAGGCGGCTCGCCCGAAAAAACACGAGCACGAGCGCGAAGACCACCGCGACGAACACACCGAGAAGGAAGGTCGGAACGGCGACGGCGAGCGACGGTCCCATGCGGGACGCGATCTCCTTTGAAATGTCGCGCCCGTCCTCGGCGCGTCCGAAGTCGCCGACGAAGAGCCGCGCCGACTTGGTGAAAAAAATGGTGTCGGTCAGAACCCCCGCGCCCGACGCCGCACGGTTCATGAAAAGAGGTTTGTCGTATCCGCGCTCGGCCTTCCATTTCTCGATCGCCTCCTGCGTCACGCGCCGGACGCCCAACTGCATGCGCGCCATGTCGTCGGGCGTATTGACGACGAAAAACAGCGTAAAAGTGATGATATTCACGCCGATCAGGATTGGAATCGCGTAAAGCAGCCGACGGACGAGGTAGGCAAACACGCTCAGGCGCTCCGGTTCCGCTCAGCCTCGCCGCACGCGGTCGCGCGCTCGCGGCGTCGATAAACGACCATCGCCGGATAAAACGCGCCGGCGAGGGCGACGCCGGCCAGGGCCAGCGGCCAGACGACCGGGATATTCCACTCGCGGCGCCGTTCCGCGCGCCGCGCGACGTCGATGCGCTGGTATTTGAGGGTATTGTTGGCGATGTTGTTCGGTTTTCGGTTGTGGAGCCAAGCGTGCGCGAGCGTATAGGTTTTCGGGTGAAATCCGAAGACCCACGGCGCGTCGTTTTGCAGGATGCGATTCATCCGGTCGATGATTTTCAGGCGTTCGGGCGTATTGTCCATGTCTTTCATCGTGGCGAAAAGGCGGTCGAACTCCGCGTTGGCGTAATTCGACTTGTTCTCGCCGCCGCGACGCAAGGCGCCTTCGTTCCCCGAAAGAAGAAAGAAAAAGTTCTCGGGGTCGGGATAGTCCGCGTTCCATCCGAGGTAAAAGAGTTGCACAGACCCCTTGTTCAATTTGTCCTGAAAGCGATTGAAATCGGTCGAACGCACGACGAGCTGGACGTTGATCCGCGCGAAGCGGCGCGTCAGCCAGTCGAGCCGAGACTTGTCCCCCATGCCGCCGACCGTCGTATCGAGGTTGAGCACGAGCGGCTCGCCGGTTTTCGCGTCGCGTCCGCTCGGCCAGCCCGCCTCGGCCAGAAGCCTCCGGGCTTCTTCGATCGGTTTGCGCCGCGCGTACCCGCTTCTCCAATCGTAAACGACGCGGTTGATTCCTTCCTCGCCTTCATGAAAACCGAAAATCCCCGGAGGCAAGGGCGTCATCGCCGGAATTCCGCGACCGTTCATGAAAATCGAAATGAATTCCTCTTGGTCGATCGCGATCGACACTGCCTGACGCAGCTTGCGCGCGCGTTCCGCGCCGATGCCGGCGCCGCTCCCGCCGACGAGCGGGTCGGCCAGATTGAAGCCCATGTAGAAAGTCGAGGCGTTCACGGTCGTCAACAGCCGGATTCCCCGCGCTTCCATTTCATCCGAGAGCTGAACGTCGCCGCCGACATTCAGGCGGACGGCCTGGTCGAAGCTGTCCGACGAGATTCCAGACGCGTCGTAGTAGCCCTGCAAAAATTTGTTCCAGTACGGAATCCCCTCTCTTTCGCGTGTAAACACGGCCTTGTCGATGAAAGGCAAGGCACGGCCGCAATCGGCGAGAAACCCCGCTTCCGCGTCGCCGTCGGCGCCTTCGCAGGGGTAGGTCTCTCCGTGGAAATTCGGGTTGCGTTCGAGCGTCATGCGCCGGTTCGGGTCGTTCTCGGTCAACATATAAGGCCCCGTGCCGACCGGGTACCAGTCGAGCGTCAGATTCCTTTCCGCCATCCCCGGCCGGCTGTAAAACCTGTCCGCCTCGCGCGGGATCGGCGCGAAAAAAGGCATCGCCAGCCAATAAAGAAACTGCGGATACTTGCCCCGCAGCTTCACGCGCCAGGTATAGCGGTCGACGCGCGTCACACCTTCGAGCGGGTAAGCGTCGAGGTCGATCCAGGCGTTCGCGGGCAGCGTCTTCGCGTCGCGTTGCAGGGTTTCGCCGAGTTCCTTCAGTCCGACGATGTGCCCCGCCATCAGCCCGAAAATCGGCGAATGCAGGCGCGGATGCGCCAGCCGCTTGATCTGATAGATGTAATCGTCCGCCGTCAGTTCGCGGCTCCCGGTCCGCTCAAAGTCCGCGATCACGTCGATTCCCGCAAGTTTCTTCTCGTCGAGCGCGTCGTACACGGGGCGCCCGTCGGCGTCGACGGCGAACGCCGGATGCGGCTGATAAAGGATTCCTGGGCGGATACGGATTTCATAGACGCTCGAAGCGATCCGCCCCGAAGGCGCGTCGTCGGGCAGACGAAAACCGGACACATCGTGGTACTCGGGTTTCGGCACCGAAACCGCCGTCCCGGGAATCAACTCGTAAGGGCGCTTCAGATAATGGTATTGCAGCGGCGGTTCGTAGATCTGCGCGGTAAAAACGGTTTCGTCCTCGACGTAGGATTGCACGGGGTCGAGGTGCTTCGGCCGCTCGACGAAGGCGGAATAAAGGATGTTCCGGCCCCTTTCCGACAGCGGATACGGGTCGTTCCGCTCGCTGCCGCAAGCCGCGACGAAGACGAGCAGACACAGGGTGAGCGAGCGAAAAAAACCTCCGGGCGGCCTGGGCGATTTGAACATAGGGCGAAGTTTAGCGCGAAGCGCCGTTTTTTGACGACCCAACGAGCGATTCGAGCATTTCATGAGAGAATCCGGTTTCGAGATATAATACCGTTCAAATCAAAACAAGCTTTACCGGAAACTTACCGAAGAATTTCCGGAAACCTTCCGTAAATTCATTGTCATTGGAGACTACATGGGATTCCTTGCCGACAAACGCATCCTGCTGACCGGCGTGCTGTCGAAACACTCGATCGCCTACGGCATTGCCAAAGCCTGCCATCGTGAAGGCGCCCAGCTCGCGTTCACGTATCAGAACGAACGTTTTCTGGACCGCATCAAAAAATTCGCGGAAGAATTCGACAGTTCGAGCGTCTTCGAATGCGATGTTTCGAGCGACGCCCAGATCGAAAAGCTTTTTTCCGACCTGGCGACGCATTGGGACGGCCTCGACGGGCTTGTACACTCGATCGCCTACGCGCCGAACGATGCGATTACGGGCGACTTTCTCGACGGCCTGTCGCGTGAATCCTTCCGTATCGCGCACGACGTTTCGTCCTACAGCTACCCCGCGCTCGCCAAGGCGGCGCGCCCTCTGCTGCTGAAGGGAAAGAATCCGGCGCTCCTGACCCTGACCTACCTCGGCGCCGAACGCACGATGCCGAATTACAACACGATGGGGCTTGCCAAGGCCAGCCTCGAAGCCGCGACCCGCTACCTCGCGTTCTGCCTCGGTCCGCAAGGGATACGCGCCAACGCCGTGTCGGCCGGCCCGATCAAGACGCTCGCCGCCTCAGGGATCGGCGATTTTGGAAAATTGCTCGCGTACAACGCGCACAACGCCCCGATACGCCGCAACATCACGATCGAAGAAGTCGGCAACGTCGCGGCCTTCCTGCTCTCCGACCTGGCGAGCGGCGTAACCGGAGAAATCCTTTTCGTCGACGGCGGCCTGAACACGACCGCGCTCGGAAACTCCGATCCGCTTCCGACTTGATGCTTGGCTATAGGTTGGGGTGAGCGCAGCGATGCCCAACGATTCCGCAGGTTTATCAGGGATCAGAAGAAAACCGATCAGTTCTCGGCGGTATAGGTTGGTGGTGAGCTATGCTGC
>JAISDL010000144.1 GCA_031264825.1 Accumulibacter sp.
TATCGTCTAGAGGCCTAGGACACAACCCTTTCACGGTTGGTACCGGGGTTCGAATCCCCGTGGGGACGCCAGGATTTTTTTGGCGCTTTTGCGCCGGGGTCGAAATCACGGCTTTGAGATCGTATTGCAGTCAGCGCGGAGTGGTAGTTCAGTTGGTTAGAATACCGGCCTGTCACGTCGGGGGTCGCGGGTTCGAGTCCCGTCCACTCCGCCAATTCTGCTCTTTTTCGGAAAATCCTGGCTTGTCCTCAGGGCCTTGTCGCACCGGGGACGCCGCGCTATAATCCATCCCCCTCGTTCGCCGATAAATTCTTCATCCGGCGTTTTCATCAATCGGGCGCTTGCTCTATCAAACCGGGGCGGCGTCGTTTTTACAAGAAGAGAGTTTGACATGGCGATTACTGTCGCGCAAAAAGCACAGATTATGGCCGACTATCAGCGCGCAAGCGGTGATACCGGCTCTTCGGAAGTTCAGGTGGCCTTGTTGACCGCCCGCATCAATGACCTGACCGCGCATTTCAAAGTGCATGCCAAGGACCACCATTCGCGCCGCGGACTGCTGCGCATGGTGAGCCGCCGTCGTAAATTGCTCGACTATTTGAAGCGCACGAACGTCGATTCGTATCGCGCGCTGATTCAACGCCTCGGCCTGCGCAAGTGACGCCGGCGCCGAACCGCGGCGCGGTCGGAATGCAAGCAAATAGAATGGACACGCAGCGACCTCTCCGCAAGGGAGAAGGTCGCTGTTTGCGTTTTGTTCGGGCGGCGCGTCCGTCCGTACAGGACCGACTTACAGACTGAATCATTGAGAGAGGATAAAATGCCTATCACAGCCAAAAAGAAAACATTTGCCTACGGCGCGCGCCAAGTGACGCTTGAAACGGGAGAAATCGCCCGTCAGGCCGACGGTGCCGTGCTCGTCTCGATGGACGAGACCGTCGTGCTCGTCTCCGTCGTCGGCAACAAGTCGCCCAAACCGGGGCAGGATTTTTTCCCGCTGACCGTCGATTACGTCGAAAAGACCTACGCGGCCGGCAAGATTCCCGGCGGCTTTTTCAAACGCGAAGGCCGGCCTTCCGAAAAGGAAATCCTGACGTCCCGCTTGATCGACCGTCCGATACGCCCCCTGTTTCCCGACGGACTCTATAACGAAGTCCAGGTCGTCGCGATGGTCGTCTCGGTCAATCCCGAAGTCGACCCGGACATCCCCGCGCTGATCGGCGCGTCCGCCGCGCTGGCGCTTTCGGGGATCCCGTTCAACGGCCCGATCGGTGCGGCGCGCGTCGGATACATCGACGGGAATTACGTGCTGAACCCGACGCTGTCGCAGTTGAAGACCACCAGCCGTCTGGACCTCGTCGTCGCCGGAACGCGCGACGCCGTCCTGATGGTCGAATCCGAAGCCGACATTCTTCCCGAAGACGTCATGCTCGGCGCGGTCGTTTTCGGCCACGAGCAGATGCAGACGGCGATCGACGCGATCAACGAACTCGTCGACGAAGCCGGGAAACCCGAATGGGACTGGTCGCCCGAACCGAAGAACGAAGCCCTGATCGCGCGTTTGAACGCGCTCGTCGAAGCGGATATCCGCGAAGCTTTCCATATCACGGGCAAACAGGCGCGTACGCAACGCCTCAAAGAGATTTCGGAAAAAGCCGTCGCGGAACTGCTCGCGGAAGAAGCCGAGACCGACGCGGTCAAGATTCGGAACATGATTTTCGACGTCGAGTCGCGCGTCGTGCGCGGTCGCATTCTGGCCGGCGAACCGCGAATCGACGGGCGCGACACGCGCACCGTCCGTCCAATCGCGATCCGGTCGGGCGTCTTGCCGCGCGCCCACGGGTCGGCGCTCTTTACGCGCGGGGAAACGCAAGCGCTCGTCACCGCGACGCTCGGTACGGGACGCGACGAGCAGATCATCGACGCGCTGACCGGCGAGTACCGCGACCGCTTCATGCTTCATTACAACTTCCCGCCTTACGCGACCGGCGAATGCGGGCGCATCGGTTCGCCGAAGCGCCGTGAGATCGGCCACGGGCGGCTCGCCAAGCGCGCCGTCGCCGCCGTCCTTCCCAAACCCGAAGATTTCTCCTACACGCTGCGCGTCGTTTCCGAAATCACCGAGTCGAACGGTTCAAGCTCGATGGCGTCGGTCTGCGGCGCCTCGCTGGCGCTGATGGACGCGGGCGTACCGACCAAGTCGCACGTGGCGGGCATCGCGATGGGTCTGATCAAGGAGGGCAACTGCTTCGCCGTCCTCACCGACATCTTGGGCGACGAGGACCATCTGGGCGATATGGACTTCAAGGTCGCGGGGACCGATACCGGCGTCACCGCCCTCCAGATGGACATCAAGATTCAGGGGATCACCAAGGAGATCATGCAGGTTGCCCTCGCGCAGGCCAGAGAAGCGCGCCTTCTGATCCTCGAACGGATGCGGCAGTCGATTTCGAGCCATCGTGAAGAAGTCTCGGCGTACGCGCCGCGTCTTTACACGATGAAGATCAACCCCGAAAAGATCCGCGACGTGATCGGCAAGGGCGGCTCGGTCATCCGCGCGATCACCGAGGAAACCGGGACGACGATAGACATCAAGGAAGACGGAACGATCACGATCGCCTCCGTCAACAGCGAGGCGGCCGATGCGGCACGGGCGCGCATCGAGGCGATCACCGCCGACGTCGAAGTCGGCAAAGTCTACGAAGGCACGGTGTTGAAGCTGCTCGATTTCGGCGCCATCGTCAGCATCCTGCCGGGTCGGGACGGACTCCTGCATATCTCGCAGATCGCCAATGAGCGCGTAAACGCGGTTTCCGACTACCTCAAGGAAGGCCAAAAAGTCCGCGTCAAGGTGCTCGAAGCCGATGAAAAAGGGCGTGTGCGCCTGTCGATGAAGGCACTTGCAGCCGAAGAAAAGGCCGCCGCCGCCGCCAAGCACGGAGAGTAGTACGGCGCATAAGCACGGCAAAGCCACGAAAAAAGGACGCGAAAGCGGCCTCGTCAGGTATCAGGAGACAGGTATCAGGAATCAGATCAGTGAGCGGCGGCTTCGCCGCCGGAGAAAGAGCTTTGAAACACCGATCGGTTTTTATCTGTCTCCCGTCTCCTGACATCTGATCCCTGAAACCCACCCCCGACCCCTCCCTTGTCAGGGAGGGGGGATCAAAGCTCCCTCCCCTGACAAGGGGAGGGATGGGGAGGGGTTTTACTGAAAACTGGTCACGAAGCCCGCATAGGTCGGGCTGTGGGCATTGCTACGCCCAAGGATCAGAGGGCAGGTATCCGTGTTCAGATGAACACCGATCGGGTTATCAAAGATTCTCTCCGGCGGCGAAGCCGCCGCGTGCTGATCTGTCTCCTGTCCTCTGTCTCCTGATACCTGAGGCCGAAGGCCGTCTATTTCGCGACCTGGCGTTCGCGGACCTCTTCGAGCGTTTTGCAATCGATGCACAGGCTCGCCGTGGGTCGCGCTTCGAGGCGCTTGATCCCGATCTCGATACCGCAACCCGAGCAATACCCGTATTCCTTGCTGTCGATCTTGCCGATCGTGTCGTCGATTTTCTTGATCAGTTTGCGTTCGCGGTCGCGGTTTCGCAACTCGATGGCGATATCCGTCTCCTGGCTCGCCCGGTCGTTCGGATCGGCAAAGACCGTCGCTTCATCCTGCATCGTATGAACCGTGCGCTTGATGTCGTTCATCAAGTCTTTCTTGATCGATTCAAGGATGGAACGGAAGTGGGCAAGCTGGCGATCACTCATGTACTCCTCGCCCTTTTTTGGGACGTAGGGTACGAATTGTCTCGTTAGCGGTTCGTCTGTGTTCTTCATCAGGAATATCCGGCTCAGCGATGGTCAGCGAAATATAGCATGTTTTGGGACTTTTCCGACAAGGATGCCGGACACGATGCAAGACGCGGGAGAAGCCCCGCGATTCCCGCGGCGGATTATCCCCCGATGGAAGGTCATTTTCAACCGAAAAACCGACCCTCTTGTCCGTCCCGATAAAATCCGCGCCTCGCTGGTTTTCGCTGGAAGACACGGAAACGCGGCGTCGGTCTCGCGGCGCGCGTTCTCCAGTGGCGGCGTTTCGTTTCTCCAGAAAACGAAATAAATATCATTCAAGAAATCCCCGCGCAAATATCTTTCTGAGTCAGCCGCGGTGTGATAGAATGCTTTTCAGATAAAAAGATTCCGCAGCCATGATATTGAAGAATCCGTAACGCACCCTGCCGAACCGGCGGGAGAAGGTAATCGGCATGGAATCCCCGCATGACACATGCTTGCAAGTTGTTGATTTTTATATTTTTCATGAAAGGATTGAAATGAAACGCACAAACAAGGTCTTGCTGGCAACGATCCTCACTCTAACGACAAGTACCCTGATCGGCTGCGGAGAGGAAGTGCACACGGTCGATTGGTACACGGAACACAAGGCGGAACGTCAAGAGCGGATCGCCCAATGCGACAACAATCCCGGCAAACTGGACGCCACGCCGAACTGTATCAATGCAAGAGAAAGTTTGGGTCGGTATTCGATTCACGGCCCGATGCCCAAAGGATGGTGAATCATGTGAAGGATAATTTCTATGATGTCCGCTTTCGATGTCATGAAGGAAATCAATCTGTTGGACTGGAATACCTTGCTCGTTGGTTTGGAGCGTGGATGGTGTGAGAAAAAAAGCCTGATCGATTTTTCGGAGATCGTTTTCGCGCGCGTTTCCGGTGAAATCGACGGCGACTTGCTTACGATGGTTCTGGGTGAGAGCGTCTCTGATGATGAACTGATTTCTACAGGCTTACGCTACCTTGAGACTTGCGGACAAGCCATGTCGCAAGATAAAAAAAACGAAGCGATAGAAAAGTGGCGATTCGCACATCTTTCCTCGCTCTTGCAAAGTGAAAACTCAGACGAGGAAAAAATTGCAGTGCTTCAAGAACTATACGCTGAGTTCGGTTTCCCTGAAGATATGGCTTCTTGCAGCATCTACAGCAGGGATCAAATTGACCCATTGCTTGCGGCTGCCAGAGTTGCCGAAGACCTTTCTCGACGTTTTCTATCCGCCTCTCCTGACGTCAAATAAATAAAACTGACGGCTTCTATTTCGCGCCCGGAATCCTCCGCCTCGATAGTGCTTGACGAGCCTTTCCGAGAGGCTTATAAAGAAAACAAAGAATCTCAAGAATTTTTGAGGAGATGCCATGAATCTGGCAAAAGTATCCGCAAACGGTCAAGTGACGGTTCCGGTCGAAATCCGCAGACGGCTGCAACTCAAGGAAGGTGATAAATTGCTGTTCATCGAACGCGATGGGCGGATTGTGATCGACAACGCTTCCGCCACGGCGATTCTCCGGGCGCAAGACGCCTTTCTGGGAGCCGCTGGGGATTTCGGCGTTTCCAGCGTGGATGATGTACAAAATCTGGTGGATGAAGTCCGCTACGCGGCAGGCAAATAATCATGCGGGGGGTCGCTGATACAAATATCGAGGCGGACTCGAACATGAAATGCCCCGCCGTCATTTGAACGGGGTTTGCATCTTCCCCCAACAGATCAGCTCTCGGCGTCGATCAAGTTGCCGTTTTCTTCCATCCAGACGCGCCGTCCTGCGGATTCGCCCTTGCTCATCAGGCGGTTCATGACGACAAGCGCTTCGTCGGGCGGCGGCAGACGGATGCGCATCAGCCGCCGCGTATCGGGCGACATCGTCGTTTCCCAGAGTTGTTCGGCGTTCATTTCGCCGAGACCCTTGAAACGCGAAACGGAGACGGCGTCCGCGCGGACGCCTTCGCGCCGCAAGCGGTCGAAGAGCGCGTCGCGCTCGTCGTCGTCGAGCGCGTAGAGCTTTTGCGGCGGGCGCTTCCTGCCCTGCGCCGGGACGTCGAGGCGATACAGCGGCGGCTGCGCGAAATAGAGGTGCCCGTACTCGATCAGTTTCGGGAAGTGGCGGTAGAACAGCGCGCACAGGAGGACGCGGATATGGCTGCCGTCGACGTCAGCGTCGGTCATGATGACGACTTTGCCGTAACGCAGGTTGTCGAGCACGCTTTTCGGCGCGTCGGGCCGGTGCGGGTCGATGCCGAGCGCGACGGCAATGTCGTGGATTTCACGGTTGGCAAACAGGCCGTCCGCGTCGATTTCCCAGGTGTTGAGCACTTTTCCGCGCAGCGGGAGGATCGCCTGGATTTCCTTGTCGCGCCCGGAGCGCGCCGAGCCGCCGGCGGAGTCGCCTTCGACGAGAAAGATTTCGTTGCGCCGAATGTCTTCGATCTGGCAGTCGGAAAGCTTTCCGGGCAGGATGGCGACGCCCGACTGTTTGCGTTTTTCGACTTTTTGCCCCGCGCGCGCGCGCGCCTGCGCGGCCTGGATCGCAAGCTCGGCGATTCCGCGCGCGTCGTCGGGCCGTTCGTTCATCCAGAGTTCGAGCGGGTCGCGCGCCATCCGCGCGACGAGCGCGACGGCGTCGCGCGAATTCAGGCGTTCCTTGGTCTGCCCTTGAAACGACGGGTCGAGCAGGCGGACGGCGAGGATGTAATTCAAGCGCGCGAAAACGTCTTCCGCCGCGAGCTTGACGCCCTTGGGGATCATCGCGTGCTGCTCGGCGAAACTCTTCACCGCGTCGAAAACGGCCTGCCTCAACCCGGTTTCGTGCGTCCCGCCGGCGGGCGTCGGAATCAGGTTGACGTAGGATTCGCGCGTCGGGGCGCCGTCGGCGCACCACGAGAGCGACCACGCGGCGCCGGAACCCGCCGGGAATCTTTCGTCGTCCGGCGCGGCGTATCTTTCCGCCGTGAAGATCGGCGCGACAAGCTCGCCTTCGAGTTGCCCCGCGAGGTATTCGGACATGCCGTTCTCGAAGCGCCAGACCTTCGTCTCGCCTTTCGGGTCGGTGAGCGAGACTTCGAGTCCCGGCAAGAGGACCGCCTTGCTACGCAGCAGGCGTTCGAGTTCGCGGATCGGGATGATCGGCGAGTCGAAAAACTTCGGGTCCGGCTGGATATGGAGCCAAGTGCCGCTCGCGCGCCGGGGCGCGTCGCCGACGCGCGTCAGCGGCTCGACGACGCTGCCGCCGGAAAACGCCATGCGCCATCTTCCGCCGTCGCGGACGACTTCGACTTCCAGACGTTCCGACAAGGCGTTCGTCACCGAGACGCCGACGCCGTGCAGCCCGCCGGAAAAGCGGTACGCCGCTTCGCCGTCGCGCTTGTTGAATTTCCCCCCCGCGTGAAGCTGAGTGAATACGATTTCGATCGCCGGTATCTTTTCGGTCGGGTGGATTTCCACCGGGATGCCGCGCCCGTCGTCGCGCAACGTGACCGACGCGTCGGCATGCAGCGTGACGTCGATACGCTTGCAAAACCCCGCCAAGGCCTCGTCCGCCGCGTTGTCGACGGCTTCCTGGATGATATGGAGCGGGGTTTCCGTCCGCGTATACATTCCGGGGAGGTGTCGGACGGGTTCGAGGCCCTTCAAGACGGCGATCGATTCGGCGTTGTAGCTCGCGGCGGGGGATTTCATCGCCAGACACGTTCAACTGCGTTTTTCAGGTTCATTCCTTTTCCAGTTCGTTTGTTCCGCGAAGATGGACCGGCCATTCCTGCGGTACGCGACGCGAGATACTAGCACGGCGCGACCCCGCCGACGACCCATGAGCGAAATCAGGCAAATCGCGAAAAATTCGCGCGCCTCTCCGACGAGGGGCGGGATTTTTTATCCCGGCCGGACGCTCGTTCGCGTTTTTTCACGCGAAGAATCATTTAGAATTTCAATCCTCCAACTCGGGATTTGAAATCGACAGGCGTGGTATGAAAGCGATTTTCACGAATTTCTCGCAATTCTTTATGCGCTTTTCGCCGCGGCGGATATTCGTCGCGCTGACGCTCGCCCCGATCGGGATTCTCTGCGCCGGGGTGATTCTCGGCGAAGTGGCGCGTCTGAAAGTCTGCTATCTGTGCAATTTTCAGCGCTTCATGTACTTGCTGATGGCGGTTTTCGCGTTCTGGGGCGTACTGTTTCCCCGCGCTTACCGCCTCTGGGGATCGCTCGTCGCACTCGCGGCGCTCGTCGGCGCGGGGTCGGCGATTTACCAGAGTTGGATGCAGTTCGTGCAGGACCCGGTGATCGAATGCGGTTTCGGCGACCCGACGTTGCTCGAACGACTCGTCGATTGGTTGGGAATGCAATGGCCGTCGCTCTTCATGGTGACGGGCCTGTGTTCCGAGAAGGATTGGGTCTTCCTCGGCCTGACGCTCGCCAACTGGTCGACGCTTATCTTCCTTTCCTTTTTCGCGGCGCTTCTCTGGCTGCTCTTCCTCTATCGCCCAAAGAGCGCGTGAGCGGCGAAACCTTTTTCCGCGTCCCGCTCTATCGTCGAGTATTTCTGGAAGACGCCGACGGGCGCGCCGCGACCGACCTGGGTTTCGTCGACCCGATGCTCAAAAGGCGCTTGAGTCCGCTTGCGAAATTGACGCTCTCGGTCGCGCACGAATGCTCGAAAGGCGTTCCCGACCCGCGTCTCGTCTACGCTTCGCGCCACGGCGAAATCACAAGGACGGTCTCTATGCTCGAAGACCTCGCCCACGGAGACGGAGTGTCGCCCACCGTCTTCAGCCTTTCGGTGCTGAACGCCACCGCAGGACTTTTTTCCCTGATTTTCAAGAACGTCGAACCGACGACAGCGATTTCTTCGGGTCGGTCGAGTTTCGGCTACGGGCTGCTCGAAGCGGCGCTGCGCTTCGCGGAGGCTCCTTCCCGGCCTCTCCTCTACGTCTATTCGGACGAGCCGCTCCCCGGGATTTACGGCGAAAGACACGGCGAGGGCGCGTCGCGCGCCGCTCTTGCACTCCTCCTTTGGGAACCCGCCGAAAGGCAAGTGCATTGTTCGACTTCCTCCCGGAACGCGCCGGCGAGCGATGAACCGCAGGCGCGCGCGTTTTTGCGCTGCTTCGAACACGGGGTTTCTGACTGGAGCGACGGCGACAAAACCTGGCGCTGGGAGAAAAGCGAAGGAGGCAAGGAGTACACGACCGTCGGCGGCGCGGGAACGGACCCGACGCAAACCTCGTGAGTTCCAGACTCAATTCGTGCTGGCGCCTTTTTGCGACGGGACTTTGTTGTTCGGTCTTCTGCGTCGGAGGGCTGATCCTGTGGGTTTTCGTTTTTCCCGTCCT
>JAISDL010000021.1 GCA_031264825.1 Accumulibacter sp.
CTATTCCCTTCCGCTTGGAAAAGCTTTACTCTACCCCTTTCCTGATTCTTCCCACTCAAAAGAGCGAAGCGCCCAGAAAACAAGAACCGCGAAACACGGACACGCGCGAAAAAGTTTTGTGAATTCTGACCTTTCGCGTCTTTCGCGTTTTTCGCGGTTGAAATCGGTTTTCATCTGTCTCCTGTTTCCCGTCTCCTGATTCCTGATGCGCCTGCGGAATCGTTGGGGGTAGCAATGCTCACCACCAACCTATACCGCCGATGGGCACGGCACGCCGTGCCCCTACAAAGACTTTCGCGTCTTTCGCGCCTTTCGCGGTTGAAATCGGTTTTCATCTGTCTCCTGTCTCCCGTCTCCTGATTCCTGATACGTCTGCGGAATCGTTGGGGGCAGCAGTGCTCACCACCAACCTATACCTCATGAACCGCGAAATACGGATACGCGCGAAAAAATACAGACCTTTCGCGTCTTTCGCGCCTTTCGCGGTAAAAATCGGTTTTCATCTGATTCCTGATCTCTGATGTTGGGCTTCGCTCCGCTCACCCCAACCTATGCAAGCTCAAAGAGCGCCCCTGCGTCCTTCATCCCCATCGCGCGGTAGAGGCGCGCGGTTTCTTCGACATTGACGCCCGTCGTGATCCCCATGTGGATTCGTTCGGCGCCCATGCGGCGCGCCCAGTCGAAGAAGGCCTTGAGCAACCGCACCGCCGTGACTCCGTGGCGACGCGCCGGGTCGATGAAAAACGAATAATCGAACGCGATTTTTTCGCGCGAGAACCACGGCTCGGTCACCGCGCCGGCGATTCCGCCGACGATACCGCCGTCGATTTCGGCGACGAAGACGACGCCCGAGCCGCCGATCAAGGCCCGCATCGTGTCAGCGACCTTGTCTTCGTCGAAACCTTGCGTCGCGTAGCTCGACGCGGCGTGCAGAAGTCTGCCGAGTTCGACGATGCGCGGGACGTCGCCCGTATTTGCAGGACGGATCATTTTTTTCTCCTTTGCATGGAATCAATCATTGAACTGGAATTTCTTGACGACCGAGAGCAAGTGGAAGGGCAGCGGTTTTTTCTGCCGGATGCACAGCGTCGCCTCGCCGCGCGCCCATCCGAGCTTTTCGACGCGGGTGTCTCCCGTCCAGGGCGCGATCGGCCGGTCGAGCGCGTCGCGCCCGAAATCGCGGAAGGGAATTTCCTGACCGTCGATCTCGCAGCCGATCGTCTCGAAGAATTTGAGCGTCGCCTCGGAGACGCGCACGCTGTTGCCCTGCGCGCTCCCCGTCGGTCCCTGGACTTCGGGTGTGAGCGTTTCGATCGTCGTCGTGTAGGGAAGCCCGACCTCGATCGTCTTCGCCGTCCGTTCGAGCGTGATCCGGGCGTTTTCGACGCGCCGACGCCGCATGACGACCCCGTCGGCGAGGACATCGACTTCCTTGCCTTCGAGGTGGCCCAGGTTTTCCCAGACCGCGCTCCCGTCGGGGTGGCTTCCGGTCGTCGCGCTGTCGGTCCGGACCGTCGCGTCGAAGCGCTCGACATTGCGGACCTTCTGCCCGCCGACGCTGCGGCAAACGAGCGCCCAGACTTCTTCGCCGTTCGCGGTCGGGATCGCGGCGACCGACTCGAATCGCCCGTCGGTTTCCTGCCGCGCCCACCCGATCACGTCCTGGTCGCGGTCGATCGTGAGCGTCGCCGCGACGCCGTCGGCGCGAACGAGCCACACGAGCGATTCGTTCTCCTGCTGGTACGCCATGTCGCGGATTCCCGGCGCGGTGATGTGTTCGGCGAGCACCGAGAGGTCGGGCGCGCCGAAGGCGTCGAGGTCGAATTTGTACGACATCGCCCTGAGCTTTCGGTTCGCGCGCTGGACGAAGAAGACTTCGTTGCCGACGCGGACGGGACGCACGGCGCCGCACCCGTAGACCGTCTGGTTCTTCACCTGGATATTCGTCGGCGTGATCGCCTTGTCCCCGCCCGAGAGCGTGAATTCGCCACCGTAGGTCAGCGCGATCAGGGAACGCGCCTGCGCGAGGTGCGCGATCGGGTTGATCTGGTCGGACGAAATCGTGAACGCGATCGCGTCGTCGTCGGCGACCCCGATCTCGAAGTTCAGGTATTCGCCGACGCGCGACATCCACACGGTCTGCGGGTAGCCGGGGGAACCCGCCGCGACGAGCCGCTGCTCGGAGAGCGTCACGCTCCTCGGATACCCGTCGATTTCGTTCCAGACGGAAGATTCGAGCGACCACGCGCCCGGCGGGGACGCGACGCTCGAATCGAGCGCTTTCCGGACGATTCCCGTCGCCGAGACCGCCGAGGCGTACGCGCTCAACTCGACGAGGCCGCGGTTGATCTCGACGAATTTGCCGACGTCGTCGGGTCGCCAGACGGGCGTACTCGAAGAAAGCGTGATCGCCGCGCCGATCGGGTCTTTCGCCGATACTTCGAGCGTCGCCTGCGGCGACCCGGCGATGTTCCACGTTTGGGCTTCGTAACTTTGCTTCTCGAACGCGATGACGATCTTCGCCGACGCAAGCCTCGTGCCCGCGACCGAGACGATCGTCGCGACGCCCGCCCCGGCAGCGATCTCGCGCCCGACGTCGGACGCGATGAAGACGTCCGACGAGACTTGAAGGTCGACCGTTTCTCCGACGCCCGACCCCGACAGGGTCAGCGCGGTGTCGGGACGCAGGCCGATTTCGTCGAAGGGCGTGACGGTAAAGGGCGCGGGCGCAAAAGACCAGTTGTCGTGGTCGAAGCGGCGCAGGCGATGGATCGGCACTTCGGGGTGCGCGACGAACATCGTATCCGCGCCCTGGACGTAGTCCAACCCGAAAAGCATGTCTTCGGAATACGGCGTCGCGATTTCGCAGGGCGCGCCGTCGGCGCCGAGGATTTGCGCGCCGTTCGCGTAAAACCGCAGGCACCGGTCGCCGAATTCGACGACGTAGGCTTGGTCGCGGTTGAATACGTAGGGAATCAGCCGCGCGTTTTTGTCGGCGTGCTTCGCGCGCGCGACGAAGCGCAGCCCCGGACGGCGCGCGACGCCGCCGTGTACGAGCGGGGTCGCGTTCTCGATGCGCTTTGCGCCGTTGGAATAACGCGCGATGTCGACACGCCCCAGGAGGCGCGGCGACAATTCCCCCGCGGTGAAATTCGTCTGGACGATCGTGATTCTGGGCACGGGTTCTCCTTTCTCAGTAACGGCTCGCAAAGAGCGGAAAGTCGCCGAGCGTTTCGGGCGGGTCGTCCTGCCCGTCGACGGCCTTCGCGCGTTTCAGCGCATTTTCATAAACACCGAAGCGGACCTGCTCGACGCTTGCGGACTGCGTGATCGCGTACGCCATGCGCCACGCCATCGCCATCGTCACGACGTTTGCGAGCGCGGCGTCCCAGGTCTCTTCGCGGTCGTTCAAAAAAACGTAGCGCAGCTTCAGGACTCTCACGTCGGCGAGGAGCTTGCGCCCCTCGCTCCGATAGTCGGTCTCGCGCCCCGGCTCGCCGACCGAAAGCGTGCGCAGCCAGTCCGACGGCAAGCTGAAGCGATACGCGTAGCCGAAGGCCGGCGCGGCCTGATCGGGGGACAGGACGACGCGCTTCACCGCGCAGTTCCACGGATGCGCACGCAGCACGTCCTCGACGGTCATCGGGTAAAGATTCGCGGCGAGTTTCGAACGGTCGCTCCCCTCGTCGAAGTCGTTGATCGTCTGCGCGCCGAGCATCAAGAGCGCGTTCGAACATATCTGGATTCTGCTGGTCATATCAGGCATCAAGAGTCAGGAGTCAGGAAACAGGAGACAAAAAACATGAACCGCGAAACACGCGAAAATCGCGAAAACGTTTTGCAAATACAGACCTTTCGCGGTAAAAATCGGTTTTCATCTCCTCAAGAACCGCGAAACGCGGATACGCGCGAAAGCGTTTGCAAATACAGACCTTTCGCGTCTTTCGCGCCTTTCGCGGTAAAAATCGGTTTTCATCTGATCCTTCTCCTCTGATTCCTGATCTCCGATGTTGGGCTTCGCTCCGCTCACCCCAACCTATAGCTCTATGCGATATTAATTCCCGTCGACGTACCGGACTTTCAACGCGACCGAACCCGCCGTACTCGCCGCCGCCGTCAGGGTCACGGCGATGTCGTAATTCCGGCAGGGGTCTTCGGCAAGGCCGAGCGCTTCCCACAGCGGCTTTTCGGCAGCCGAGGGCGCCGTGGCAAGGTCGAGGCCGGAATTCGCCGTTGCCAGCGACTTTGCCGACGCGAAGAGCGTCTCGCCGACCACCGCGCCGCCGTCGACGCCCTCGACTTCATGGACGCCGATATTCGCCGCCGCGCCCGTGAGCGCGTCGTTGTACAGCAGGACTTGCGAGACGCGCGCCGTTGAAGCGACGCGAACGAGGCGGAAGACCGACCCCGCCGCGTCGCCCGATTCGACCGCGACGACGCCGACCGACTCGTAGAGACGCCCGCCGCCGACGCGCGTCGACACGGCGGCACCGGGTTTTGCATCGGAAAGACCGATCGCCTTCGATTTTCTGTTTGCCATGATTTCTCCTCCTTTACGATTCGACGCAGTCGATGCGAACGACCTTTTCTTCCTCGACGCGCACCGCGCCGAGACTCATCCGTGCGTAGACGCGCACGTTGAAACCCTTGCCGGGGTCTTCGCCGACTTTCGTGACGATGTCCTGCCCAACACCGAGCACCGCGCCCGACTTCGCCCACGCGAAGCACTGGCGGATGTTCCCGGAACGCGCGAGGAGTTCGGTCGGGACGAACCTGAAGCCCATCAAAAGCCCCTTCGTGATCTCGCCGTTCATCAGCGACAGCACCGTGTTGACCTCGGTATTCGTCAAGGCGGTGTCGCTCAGGAGGTCGGCGAGCTGCGACGCCGCGTACGCGAAATAGAGTTCCTCGCCCGCCTCCGCGTCGGCCTCGTTCTGGCGGAAGGCCCTGCGCGCGTGGATCAGCTTCTGCTTCGTCAGCCCTTCGCCGCTGTCGGCGACCCTCTGCGTCGGCGGGAGCGCGACGGTCCCGGTCGTGGTCCGCGCCGCGCCGCCGAGCGCGTCGATGATGACTCTGTCTTTCGCGCGGTTGAGTCCCGCGACCATCGCTTGGACGATCCCCGACTGCGGGTCGACGAGCATCCGAATCTTGTCCTGGTCGTCGATCATGTCGCCGTCCTCCCAATCGAAGAGGTCGACGAAGCGCCGGGAAAACGGCTGGTCGTTGAGCGGCGTATCGGCGTGGCGCACCGTGCGCCGCCGTGCCGACCGCCTGCCGAGCGCGTCGACGGACTTCGACATCCCGACGATCCCCGCTTCGACGCGGACCGCCGTTTCGAGCCGCGACGACTTTTGTTGCGCGATATGCGAGAAGTTGTCCGCAAATTGCTGGACGAACGCCTCGGTGATGATTCCATGATTTTCCATTGCATTCCTCACCCAAAAAACCGCCATGTTCAGGGTATCCTTTCGGGCCTGCGTTACGGGACCGCGCCGGCGTGAAACTCGCGGTCTTCGGGCATTTCGGGTGTCTGCGCGCCACCGCAGGCCGAACCGGTATGACCGGATGCCGTCATTCTCCGATACGTCCGTGTTCGGTTTCCCGACCATTTGAGGGGTCAGAAGAAAACCGATTTCAACCGCGAAAAACGCGAAAGACGCGAAAGATTTTGTAGGGGCGGTATAGGTTGGTGGTGAGCGCAGCGAACCCCAACGATTCCGCAGGCGCATCTCGGCGGTATAGGTTGGTGGTGAGCGCAGCGAACCCCAACGATTCCGTATGCGTGTGAATGATGGAAAGGACGACAGGAGACAGAAGAAAACCGATTTCAACCGCGAAAAACGCGAAAGACGCGAAAGTTTTTGTAGGGGCACGGCGTGCCTTTCAGGTATCAGGAATCAGGAGACAGGAATCAGATCGGTTAGCCCGAAGTTCCCCCGCGATTTTCCGACTCAGATAGCTTGAAAGGCTTGGTATTGCAGGACTTGAAGGCAAGGGAGGGTCGGGTCTGGGTGCAGAATGTAGTCACTAAATAGGTTGACTTCTGTTGAGAGGAGGTTTATTATTGCGTTATGCCCTCTCGAACCGGACCCGCGCACGTCGTCACGACGACCCGAAACTACAACGGGAAGGTCTACCGTAGTCATCTCTTGCGGCGCAGTTTTCGGGAAGAC
>JAISDL010000181.1 GCA_031264825.1 Accumulibacter sp.
ATCGACGGCCCCGTTTGGCTCGACGGCGGCCCCGCTCAGAATTCGGGCCTCGTCGAAGCGCTCGAAGACGAATTGTTGACGGAAGTCTTCGTTTTGGCGCACCCTCAATATACGGTGGCCTACGGCGCGCTTTTGGTACTTGAGGACTGAAGACTGAGGACAGAAGGGTATTCAGTAATCAGTAATCAGAGGGAGGAAGTCATGCGACAACAGACGACTGAACACAGATCGCAAAGCGAGCGCCAGCGAGCGCTCTGTCCTCTATCCTCTGTCTTCTGTCCTCTGTCTTCTGTCCTCTGTCTTTCACTCGCGTTGGGATTCACGGCTCTGGCCAACGCCGCATCGGTATCGGGAGAGGTCGCGCGCGTCGACGACGGCGATACGCTGGTCGTCCTCGACGCCGAAAAACGCGCGCATACGGTACGTCTGCTTGGAGTCGATGCACCCGAACTCGGACAGGAATCCGGCGAGGCCGCGAAGAACAATCTTTCGAGGCTCGCGTGGGGCCGCGCCGTTCTCGCCGAGTGCCGGACGGCGCTGCCGCCGTCGACGCGGCTCTGCGTCGTCCGCGTCGGCGGACAGGACATTGGGCTGACGCAAATCGTCGAAGGAATGGCCTGGCGCAGTCGCGCGGACGCGGCGCAACAGACGCGCACGGAGCGCGCCGACTACGACCAAGCCGAATTCATGGCGAAAATCCGGCGGCGCGGCCTCTGGAACGCGAAGAATCCGACGCCGCCGTGGGATTGGCGAGCGAAGCACCGCAGGTGACTCGCGATCCTCTCCGACGAGAGAATCCATCTTGCAGATACCGTGTGGTCATTTGACGGGAGACAGATTATTTTCCGGCGCTTTGCGCCGCATATTTCTCTGTCTCCTGTCCCCTGTCTCCTGTCTCCTGTCCCCTGTCTCCTGATCCCTGACCGATGCGAAACCGACCCCGAATCAAACGAGGACGATGGGCTTGATGACCTCTTCGGATTTGTGGTGCATCATTTCCAGCGCTTCGCCGATCTTGTCGAGACCGTTGAAAACGTGCGTGACGAGAAGACCGGGGTCGACGCGTTTGTTCATGACGAGCGACGCCATCCTTTGCATCCGGTCGCGCCCTCCCGGCGTCAGGCCACCGTGGATGCTCTTGTGCGCCATGCCGTAGGCCCAGCCGATTCGCGGAACCGGCAGGATGTCGCCTTCGCCGAAGTAGTTGATGTTCCCGATCGTTCCGCCGACCTTGACCATATTTACCGCCTGCCCGAGGACATCCGCCGGCCCGCCGGCAACGATAACGTTGTCGGCGCCGATTCCGTTCGTCGCTTCCAGCACCTGATCGACGATATCGCCGTTCTTGTAATTGATGATCTCGGTCGCGCCGTAATGGAGCGCGAGCTCCACGCATTTCTTGCGGCTTCCGATGGCGAGGATGCGCCCCGCGCCGCGCAACTTCGCGCCGACAACGGCCATCAGCCCCACCGGCCCGATGCCGATGACCGCGACGGTCGCGCCGAAAGAAATATCGGCGAGTTCGGCGCCGTGAAGCCCCGTCGTCAACATGTCCGGCAACATGACCGCCTGTTCGAGCGTCATTCCGTCGGGAACCAGCGCCAGATTCATGTCGGCGTCGTTGACGTGGAAATATTCGGCGAAAGACCCGTTCTTCGTGTTCGAAAACTTCCAGCCGCTCAAAGGACCTTCGGAGTGGCACGCGGGAATGTTGCCATCCTGGATGCGCGTCGAACGCCATTCGGGCGTGATCGCCGGAACGATGACCCGGTCGCCGGGCTTGAATTCCTTGACTTCCTTGCCGACTTCGACGATCCGTCCGACGGCTTCGTGCCCCAGAATCAGATTATGCCTTTCGCCAAGCGCACCTTCATAAACCGTATGAATATCCGACGTGCAGGGCGCCAGCGCCAAAGGCTCGAGCACCGCGTCGAAGGGGCCGACGGCGGGCTTGTCCGCTTCGATCCAACCGGTCGAATTGATTTTCAGCATCCCGAATCCACGCATGATTCACTTCTCCTCAAACAATGAAGTCAAAGGCGGAAGCTTCCGTCGTCCCAGTCGTAAAGGGGCGGCGCGTTCCGCCGCTGTTGCAATGGCTTGCAATATTTGACAAGCTATCTCATTTGCAGACCGATGTCCAATCGATTTTTTCCAATCAATTTCGAAATGGATTTTGAAGCAGGCAACCCGCGCGTCACATTCCGATACAATCTTCATAAAAACGCGCACACTGGAAGAAGCGCGTCGGCACCGAACGCCTCATTTCTCCGTGCAGCGGACGATGACGCACTTCAGCAGGCCGCCTTTCCACAGAACGATCGGCGTCTGCTTTTTTCCATAGACGAATTGTCGGTCCGTCAAGCGCGCGCCGTTTTCCAGCAGAATCTCATTTTCTTCGCAAGAAGGTCGGAATTTTCGGAGAATGTGAATACAAGGCTGACATTTTTCGTCAGTTTGCGTCGGCTTTCGTGTCCTTTGGGAGGATAAAGGCCGTAGAATCCGTGATTTTTTTCACGTTTATGCACGGTTTTCGCTTGGCACGGAAATTGATTGTATATCGACCAACGGATGACCGTTATTTACCCATAGAGGAGTATTTATCATGATGAAGAAGCTTCAAAAAGGTTTCACCTTGATCGAGTTGATGGTCGTTGTCGCGATCATCGGTATCTTGGCAGCTATCGCGATTCCGCAGTTTACCGACTACACACGGAAGGCCGAAAACCGCGCGGCGCAATCGGACGCGCGTAATATCCTGACGGCGGCTGTCGCCAATTCGACCCTCTAATTTATCAAGGAGATTGAGAAATGAAAAAAGCGATTATTCTTGCCTTTGGCTTGATGGCGGCAGGTCAGGTTTTTGCGGGTAATGTTTGCACGAATGGCGTGCCGTCCGGTGCCAGAATCAACTCGGGTACGGTACCGACTTACTCAGTTCTGACAGGTGGGTCAGGTTTTGTCGTTACGTCTTTCCCGGTCAAATGTTCGGCGAATGTCGAAGCGTCGGTGGACGAAAACCCAGTTGCGTTCGCGATCGGCGCGCTTTCGCTCAGGGGTACCGGATGGTTTGAAGGCTCGTCCGGCGGTGGCGCGATCAGGTTGGCTGGCTCGTGTACCGGTCAATGCGTAGCGGGTCAAGAAGCGGGCGGTCTCTCCACTCTTCTGACGAACGCGACGCCGTAAGGTCTGATTTTTCGGTTGGGAAAGCGCGCTTCGGCGCGCTTTTTCTTGCGCCAGGAGCGCTCGAATGCTGGAATTCTGTTTTTCCGCGTGGCATTCCGGCTTCAGAAGCCGGAGCGTCCATGCCATCATCGCCTTGGGCGTCCTGCTCGTCGGCGTCGCATTTCTCTCGTCTTCGTTTTCACCGCGTCAGCCGGCGACCGTCGCGCTCGACTTCGGCTTTACCGGGATGCGCTTTTCGCTGGTTCTCTTCGGGCTTTTCCTGGTGCAGGATTTGATCGGGCGCGAAATCGAACGCAAAACCGTGATGTACGCGCTGAGCTACCCGGTGCCGCGCGCGTCCTACCTCGTCGGTCGCTATCTCGGCGTTGTCACTCTCTTGGCGCTCGCTGCGCTCGTGCTCGCACTCCTTCTGTGGATGACGACCTTCGCCGTTGATCTGACTTACGATTCGGGCAATTTGATGGGGATGGGCGTCCCTTTCTGGGCGACCGTTTTTGGCCTCTGGGTCGACGCCGCGCTCGTCGCCGCGTTCGCCGTGTGGGTTGCGTCGCTCTCGACGGTCCCGATGCTTCCAGTCGCGCTCGGCGCTGCGTTCGCAATTTCGGGGAAGACTCTGGGCGCCGTCATGGATTATCTCTCGCGTGGCGCCGATAACGACGCCGAATTCGTCGCGCGTTTTACGCCGGTCATCAATACCGTCAAATGGCTTCTCCCCGACCTTTCGAGGCTCGACTGGCGGATGTGGCCGATGTACGAGCTGAATCCGGGACTTGGCGTTATAGCGCTCGGCGTGCTGATGGCCGCTGCGTACGCGCTGATCCTGCTCGTTCTGGCGGTCTTTACCTTCAACCGCCGCGAATTTTCCTGATTTTTGGCGCATGCGATTTTTCAGGCGATTGACCTTCCTCATCCCGCTCTGTCTGGGCGCGATGGTCTTCGCCTACAGCAGTACCTCATTATGGAAGGAAAAACGCGTCGACGCGTCCCCCGAGATCGCCGTCGCGTTGCCGCTCTTCGTCCAAGTCTTGATGTCGGGCGGCGACCGTTTTCTCGCGGCCAACTTGGGTTCCGTCCGAACGCTGGTTACCGAATCGGCAAAAATGCAGCCTGAAGAATACAGGATACTCGCCAAGTTGCAGGTCGACGTGTCGTGGCTCAACCCTGCACACGAGGACAATTACTACACGGCTTCCGCGATTCTCCCTTGGAACGGCGAGGTCGACGCGGCGCAGACGGTGCTTCGTCGCGCGAGTTTGGCACGACCCTTCGATCTTTACCCTCCGTTTTACTACGCGTTCAACCTTGTTTACTTCAAAAACGACCCGATCGAAGCGTCCGCGTGGCTGCGCGCGCGCGCGCCAATGCTTCCGAACGCTGACGAACGCCTGATGCTGGAGAACTTCGCCGCACGTTGGGTCGACCGCGCAAAAGACCTGAAGCTCGCGGTCGCCGTCGTCGAATCGATGGCAAAACAGGCAATGCGCAAGGATTTTCGAGAGTATCTGGAAACGCGTGCGCAGCGCTTGCGCGACCTCATTGCCCTGCGGGAAGCGGCGACCTCTTTTTTGAAAAAAAGAGGTCGCCCACCACAAACTTTAGAGCAATTGGTCAAAGAGCGTTTCATTCCACAGATACCTTCCGATCCCTTCGGCGCCGGATTCAAACTCGATTCCGAAGGAACGCCGATATTTGCTGGTGAGAGAGTCGATGTCTACAGCAATAAATATTGAAAACCTTAGCAAGACCTATCCTCGTTCGTGGAAGAGCGCGCCGATGCTTGCCGTCAAGGACATTTCACTCTCGATCGGCGAGGGTGAGACTTTCGGATTCATCGGACCGAACGGCGCCGGGAAAAGCACGACGATCAAGATTTTGACCGGCGTTCTTTCCGCGACGAGCGGGCGCGCCGAGTTGTTCGGCTGCGACGTTTCCAAGCCGGAAGCGCGTCGGGGCTTGGGCTACGTTCCTGAGAATCCGAGCGTTTACGACTTTTTGACGCCACTCGAAATCCTCAAGATGGGGATGCATCTTCACAAGACGAAGGTCGACGACGAAACGCGGCATTGTCTCGAATGGCTCGACCGCTTTGCGCTCGCACACGTGGCGAACAAGACGGTGCGGACCTTCTCGAAGGGGATGACGCAACGCGTCGCGCTCGCGCACGCGCTTGCGATCAGGCCGCGGCTCCTGATACTCGACGAGCCGCTGTCGGGGCTTGACCCCGTCGGACGAAAAGACGTCGTCGACATCCTCGACGAATTCCGGCGCGGCGGCGGGACGCTGTTTTTTTCGTCGCACGTGCTCCACGACGTCGAGGCGATCGCCGACCGTTTTTGCCTGATCCACCGCGGAGAACTCTTGACGATCCGTTCGCCGAAGGAGATTCTCGCCGACCAAGCCGACCGTTACGTCGTCCGCTATCGCACGAACACGCCGATCGAAGCGAGTAAAGAGTTGCGATCGGGCCTGTACGTCGTCGAAACGGATATTTCGGGGATGGCGGACCTCATTTCCAGGGTGCTGGCGGGTGGTGGGATCATCCAGAGCGTACAACCGAAAGCCTCGCTCGAAGCGGTCTTTTTCAGGACCATCGCGTCCGTGCAGGAGAGCGGCGAGTGAGTACCGACGATTCGACACAAGGGAACCGAAAGCTTCAAACCATTCTGCTTTTCTCGCTGTGTCTCGTTTTCTCTCTGTATTTCCAGACTTTATACCAATCATACTTTGCAGACGATTACCTCTATCTCTCGTTCAATAATCACCTCCTGCGCAATGCTTCCTGGGCCGAAATCCATAAGCTTTTGTTTGAACGCGCGAACGCATGGGAATTCTTGCCGCTCCGCGACCTGACCTATTGGCTCGACTTCCGCCTCTTTGGCGATGAACTCGCCGGTTTTCATCTCACGAACCTCATCTGGTACGCGCTTTCGATCGGCGGCGCGTATTGCTTGTTTTTTCAACTGATCCTTTTTTGCCACCCGCATTGGGAAAAACGCGTGACAACGCTTTCGTTCGCGGGCGCGCTTCTTTTCGCCGCGCACCCGGCGCACGTCGAGGCCGTCGCCTGGGTCGCCTCGCGCAAAGACTTGGTCGCTGCTTCCTTGGGTTTATTCTCGCTCGCGCTCCTCGCACACGCGATGTATCACGGTCGCCCGTGGCGCGAAGTCCTTGTGTCGGCTTTTCTGTTTTTCCTGGCGTGCTTCGGGAAAAGCACGACGGTTGCGTATGTGATTTTCGCCGGTGTTCTGTTGTGCATCGGCGATCGGTCACGTGAAAAAGGCGCTGGAGAACTCGCCGGACTCTTGTTGTTTTTTTCGCTGGCGGCCTTGGTGAGTTTCATTCATATCCGCGTCGGGGCAGACACGGGAGTTCACGTCGAAAACTATCCGGGGGTTTTTGCGATGGTCGAGCGCGCGTCGCGTATCTTGACCGCGCTGACCGGCATCCTGCTGTTTCCCTACCCGATGCGCCTATATTACGACGTTTATCAGTATGGCGCGTGGCACTGGCTTGTGAGTGGGGGCGTTGTGGCGTCGGGACTCGTGGCCTTGCACATCCTGATGAAACAGCGCTCGCTTTCGGCACTCGGAGTCGTTCTCATGCTTTCGCCGACGCTCATTTATTTGCAATTCATTCCGTTTTCCACGTGGTCGATGGCGAGCGAGCGTTTCGTCTTCATCTCGGTAGCCGGCTTGTCGCTCTTGGTGATCGACTTTCTCGGTCGGTTCGAAAAACTACGTACGGTCTGCGTCGTCCTCGCCGCCTTGATCATCCCCTGCGCGGTGGTAACGTCGTTGAGAATCGGCGAATGGGGAAGTGACGGGATATACGATATGTACGATATTGAACGCAAACATCAGCCGAATTTTCACGTCACCGTTTTTGACAGGATTTTCCCAAGGCTGGTTATGGCGAAACGTTACGAAGAGGCGAAAACCCTTGCACAAGGGCTTGGCAGACCCTACATCGTCGACGCCATGCTCCGATATCTCGACGCTCATGAGGCGTATACACCTTTCCGAAAACTTTCACCAAGCGAGGCAATGAAACCCGAACTGAAAAATTTGCGGGAAAACTTCTGCGAAAAATCGGGGAAACTGCATGAATCGACCCAAAAAGGGCGCGAACAACAGCGGGTCGAGCACGATATCTCGTTTTATTATACGATGAATGTCATTGCATCCATGTCTGAAGCCTATGACGATCTCGGTTATGAAAAGCTGTCTTGCAAACCGGGAAACAATTGATTCAAGTCGCGACGGCATAAAGTGAACGCAGAAAGCGCTGAAAACATAGCAGGTTCGATAAAAGAACGTCGACCTCCCCGCATTCTCTGCAACACATGGGCTTCAGTTTTTTGCGCGTATCTGCGGACACTTTTTCAGCAGATATTCGCGGACGACGAGGGTTATAAATTCCGTCCGATCGGGACGAGTACGGAATTGCGATCGGGTTTGTACGCCGTCGAAACAGATATTTCTGGCATGGCGTACCTTATTTCCAGGGTGCTGGCGGGCGGCGGAATCGTCCAGAGCGTCCAGCCGAAAGCCTCGCTCGAAACGGTTTTTTTCAGGACCATTGCGTCCGCACAGGAGAACGGCAAGTGAGTACCGACGATTCGGCACAGGGGAACCGAAGGCTTCAAACCATTCTGCTTTTCTCGCTGTGCCTCGTTTTCTCTCTGTATTTTCCAACCTTGTACCACCTCCGTTTTGCGGACGATGACATCTATCTTTCGTCCGGCAATCTGCTTTTGCACGAAATGCAGTGGACGGAGCTTTACAAGTTCCTTTTGGCACCTGCGAATCCTTGGGAATTCCTTCCGCTCCGCGACCTGACATATTGGCTCGATTTTCGTTTGTTCGGCAGCGATTTTGCCGGTTTTCATCTCACGAACCTCGTTTGGTACGCGCTCTCGATCGGCGCTACGTATGCCTTATTCTTTCAACTGATCCTTTTTTGTCGCCCGGATTGGGAAAAACGCGCGTCGACGCTTTCGCTCGCGGGCGCGCTTCTTTTCGCCGCGCACCCGACGCACGTCGAGGCCGTCGCCTGGATTGCCTCGCGAAAAGATCTCATCGCCGGGTCTTTGAGTTTATTCTCGCTCGCGCTCTTGGCGCACGCGATGCGTCACGGCCGCCCGTGGCGTGAAGTCCTCGTGTCGGCGTTTCTGTTTTTCCTGGCGTGTTTCGGCAAAAGCGCCGCAGTTTCGTATGTGATTTTAGCGGTCGTCCTGCTATGTGTCGACGATTCACTGTGTGAAAAATTCGCCGGTGACGATATCGAAGGATATTCCAGGAAATTCTCAGGGGCATTCTCCAGAATATTCTCAAAAAATTGCGTGGGTAAATTCGCAGCGATTGTCTTGTTTATTGTTCTGGCCGCGTTCGCGAGCTTCATTCATATGCGCGTCGGTGCGAATACCGGCGTACGGATTGAAAATCACCCGGGTCTTTTCGCCATGATCGAGCGCGCGTCACGCATTCTGAGCGCATTGACCGGAATCATCGTCTGTCCGTACCCGATGCGCTTTTATTACGACGTTTATCAGTACGGCGCGTGGCACTGGATTGTAAGCGGGTGCGTCGTGGCCTCGGGACTCGTAGCCCTGTGCATCCTGATGAAGCGGCGTTCGCTTTCAGCGCTCGGCGTCGCTCTGATGTTTTCGCCGATGCTCGTTTATTTACAGTTCACTCCGTTTTCCACGTGGTCGATGGCGAGCGAGCGTTTCGTTTTCGTTTCGGTCGCGGGGTTGGCGCTACTCTTGATCGACATTCTGGGACGTTTCACGAAGCCGCGCACGATGGGAATCGTTCTGGCCGCGCTGGTCATCCCCTGTTCCGTCGCGACGTGGTCGCGAATCGAGCAATGGGGGGGTACCGGGATATACGATCTTCTGAATATCGAATACGAATATCAGCCGAATTTTTCCACGGCTATTTCAACCAGAATTTCTCCACGACTGGTCCTTGCACAGCGCTATGGAGAGGCAAGAGAACTTGCGCGGCGGCTTGGAAGACCGTATGCCGTCGATTCCATGCTTCGCTACATCGACGCGCATGAGGCGTATACGCCCTTCCGAAAACTGTCTGCGGAAGAAGCGATGATGCCCGATTTGAAAGACATGCGAGAAAAATTCTGTGCCAAATCAATAGAATTCCGAGAATCGATCCATAGAAATTCAGCGCAGCTTCGGAACGAACCCGATATAACATATATTGTCGTCATGAAAAACATCGGGGAGTTTTCAAAAGGATATGATGAAATCGTAAACAAAAAATCGCTCTGCAATCCTGAAAATAAGGAGTCTCAGGGAAAATAAACAAATGACGAGATAGACTTCCGCCCCTCTCGTCATGCTCGAGCGCGCGCCTTAGCCTTATCTTCGCAGAACTGGCGAGGCGCGAAAACGGCGATAGTCAGGAAAAACGCGGAGGCGGACATGATGAATCACAAAAACCCGACAAGCTCGATGAAAAAAAGCCAGCCTTTCCGCAATACTCTTACTTTGGCGCTGTTACTCGTTTTTTGCGCGTACCTGCGGACGCTTTTTCAGCAGCCCTTTGCCGACGATGAGATTTATCTCGCGTTTTCGAATAGTCTCTTGCGCCAAGCGCCTTTTTCGGAACTCTACCGGTTTTTTCTGGAACCGGCGAATCCCTGGGAGTTTCTCCCTTTGCGCGATTTTACGTACTGGCTCGATTTTCGTCTGTTCGGCGACGAGTTCGTCGGCTTCCACGCCTCGAATCTCGTCTGGTACGCGCTCTCGCTCGCGGGCGCGTTTTGCTTTTTTCGTGAAAGCGTCGTTTTTTGCCGTCCCGACTGGAAGGGGCGCGCGGGGATTCTCTCTCTGGCGGGCGCGCTTCTTTTCGCCGCGCACCCGGCGCACGTCGAGGTCGCGGCGGGGGTCGCGTCGCGCAAGGACTTGATCGCCGGAACGCTCGGGTTTTTCTCGTTTGCCTTACTGATCAACGCGATGCGTGACGAAGGACCGCGCCGAAGGCATGGAAAGATCGTCGCCTCGGCGTTGCTTCTTTTTCTCGCGTGTTTCGGGAAAGCTTCCGCGACAGCTTATCTCGTCGTCGCGAGCGCGATTCTGTGCGCCGGAATTCGAACTTCGAAAAACAGGGCGGAAAAATTCGGGAGCCTCTTCTTGTTCTGGGGTTTGATCAGTCTCGCGTGCGTGATTCACGCCAAGGTCGGCGCGAGTACGGGGATTCATATCGAAAACGCCCCCGGCGTATTTGCGATGATTGATCGCGCCTCAAGAATCACGAGCGCATTGACCGGGATTCTTCTCTTTCCCTGGCCGATGCGCTTTTACTACGACGTTTACGGCCTCGGCAACTGGCATTGGCTCTTCAGCGTCGGCGCACTCGCCTTGAGCCTCATAGCATTCCATCGGCTGACGAAAAAACCCGAACTCTGGGCGATCGGCGTCATTCTTGTTTTTTCGCCGATGGCGGTCTACTTGCAGTTCGCGCCGTTTTCCACGTGGTCGCTTGCGAGCGAGCGCTTCGTCTTCGTCTCGGTCGCGGGCTTGTCCTTGCTCCTCATCGATTTCATCGGGCGAATGAGGAAACCCGGTATGATCGGTGCGTGCGTCGCCGCGCTCGTTTTGCCCTGCGCGCTCGTGACGTGGCAGAGAATCGACGCGTGGGACGGCTTGGGACACGCCCTCCTCGACGCCGAGTACTGGTACCAGCCGGACTTCCACAACGCGATCCGCGACCGGATTCTCTTTACGCTGATTCCCGAAAAGCGGCACGATGAGGCGCGGATGCTGGCGAATCGCTTACAGCGTGGCTACGCCGTCGACGCGATGCTCAAGATGATCGACGCCGATCTGGCCTACGCTCCCCTCCGCGAGCGTTCGCCATCCGAGATCGACGACAGCGATGCGGCACAAAAGTTCTGCGAAACTTCCGCGCGGCTCAGGGAATCGATCGCCGACGGTCGAGGGCGGATACTGACCGAGACGGACATTTCGTACAACAGCATTCTCAATATGCTGGAGCGCGCTCAAAAATTCCGTTTCGGTAACGAAAAGCGAATTTGTCCCGTTGAAACGAAATGACTTCGTTATACACCGCCGATCCCATGACTACGCTTTATTACGTCGGGAAATACCATCCGAGTCCGGTGCGGTAATCGCGCGAGAACCAATGGATCGCCGCGAATCCGATCAGGAGCGCGACGATCAGCCCGGCGGGGATACTGACCGCGCGCGGCGCGGCGTCGACGCCTTCCCTGTCTCCCGCCGGAATTTTCCGACTGAATAGCCAAGCGAGCGCGAAAACCAGATAAGTGATATGTTCCAAATGGTAGAGCGTCGCGTCGAGCATCCCCGTTGTCAGAATATAAATGACGCCCGACAGGGCGGCGGGGTCGTTGTGCCGCCAGCCGGAAAAAATCGGTTTGAGCGTCGACCAAAGAAAGAAGCACCCGAAGAGCGCCGTGCCGACGATTCCCCAGTCGCAAACGGACTGGACGACGAAATTGTGCGCGTGGACGTGTCCCGGTGGTCGGACGGCGCCGCCGTATACGACTTGCAGGCGTATGAATCCGTTTCCGCCAAGCCCAGTCCAGAGTCCACCGATGCCGTCGAGCGCGGAGAGCGTCGATTCCCAGATTCCGAGACGCCCCGACAGGATGTCGCGCGACGCGGGGGACGCCGCCGACAGTGTGCGTTGGATGATCCCGACCCCCGAGGCGTTCGCCGAGGGGGGCGCGGGAATCTGTGCGAGCACGGCGGCGACGACGAGATCAATGATTAGCGTCGCCGCGAATTTGCGGTCGGCAAGAAAGAAAAAGGGAAACGCAATCGCCCACGCGAGTAGCGCGGCGCGCGTGCTCGTCCAGACGACCACCGCCATGCCGAGGATCCGCGAGGC
>JAISDL010000196.1 GCA_031264825.1 Accumulibacter sp.
CAGCAGGAGCTTGCCGGACGCTTTCTCCACAGCGAGGTCGATGGCGCCGCCGACGGGAGAAAAATCGATCGCGTTGTCGAGCACGTTGGCGATTGCCTGTTGCAGTAAAAAGGCGTCGCCACGGCAGGGACAGGCCTCAGGCGCGCGCACGGTCGCCGTGAGACCGCGCCGTTCGAGCGCGGTCGCGCGGCTGGCGACGGCCTGACGCGCGAGTTCAGCGAGGTCGAGCACCTGCCCGTCTTCCAGACGCTGTAATTGTTCGACGCGCGCGAGTTGCAGCAGGCGTTCGATGACGAGCTGCATGCGACCCGATTGCTCCTGGATCAGCGCGGCGAAGCGTTGCCGCTCGGCGTCGGGCAGATCGCCTTCGAGCAGCTCGGCTGCGGAGACGATCGCGGTGAGTGGGCTTTTCATCTCGTGAGCGAGGTTCTGGACGTATTTTTCCACGTACTGCTTGCCTTCGAGCCGTTCGCGCATCGCGGCGAGCGCGTGCGCGAGTTCGGAAAACTGCCGCCCGCCGGTGGTCGGCGGCGCCGCTTTGCGTCCGGCGCATACGTCGCGCGCGTAACGGATGAGTCCGTTGATCGACCACGTGAGCCACGCGGAAAAAAATACGCCGATCAACGCGGAAACGGCCAGCATGACGAAGCTGCCGGAGCGGATGCGTCCGGTCATCCGGTCGATATACGGGATGAGCGTCGCCGTCGGCTTGACGAACGAGAGCACGCCGATGCGCTCGCCGTCTTTTTCCACCGGCGCGGCGACGTACATCGAAGACGAGGTGGGGTCCTTGGGGTCGGTTCGCGTCGTGCGCGCGCCGTACTCGCCGCGCAGCGCGAGGGCGACGTCGTTCCATTGCGAAAAATCCTCGCCCACCGCCTGCCCCGCCGAGTCGAAAACGACCTTTCCGCGCGCGTCGGTGACGTAGACGCGGAAATCCATTTTTTCCTTGCGGATGCCGAAAATGGTCGCGACAGGGTCGCGCCGCGCCGCGTCGGCGAGTGCGGCGGCGAAAGCGCCGTCGCCGATACGCCCCGCAGCCAGGTCGTCGGCGGCGAATTCGGCAAGGAGGTGCGCGGTGTCGACCTGCATTTCTTCGCGCGCCTGCCGCAGTCCCGGCGAGATTTCGTCGGTGACGATGTTGAGCACGAACCACGCGGCCAGCCCCAGGACGAGGAAGTAGCCGAGGAAGAAACGGACGGAGATGTTCACGGACGCGCGGTCGTCACGGGTCGATGCTGTAGCCCAAGCCGCGATGCGTGACGATGGGGTCGCGTTCGGGCAGCGCTGCGCGCAGCTTGGCGCGCAGCGTCTTGATGTGCGTATCGACGGTGCGTTCTTCGGTTTCTTCCGCGTCGCGCCACACCTTGTCCATCAGAATGGCGCGGGAATACACGCGGCCCGGATGTTCGAGCAGGCAGGCGAGCAGCAGGTATTCGTAGCGTGTGAGGTTGAGCCATTGCCCCTTGCACGCGATGCGCAGACCCTCGCGGTCGACGTGGAGCGGCGACGCCGGTGCGCCGGCGGCGGGCGTTTTCGGAACGGCGGCGGGGGCGCCGCCGCGCGCGCGGCGCAGGATGGCGCGTACGCGCGAGACGAGTTCGCGGGGGCTGAAGGGCTTGGCGACGTAATCGTCCGCGCCGAGTTCGAGTCCGACGATGCGGTCGACCTCCTCGGCGCGCGCGGTGAGGAAGAGGATCGGCACATCCGAGACGCGGCGCAGTTCGCGGCAGACGTCGAAGCCGCTCATATCGGGCAGACCCACGTCGAGAATGACGATCGCGTATGATTCGGCGGCGGCGCGCGCCAGCGCTTCGCCGCCAAGACCGCAACGGTCGGACGCGTAGCCCTCGGCGGAGAGCGCGTACGCCAAGGTGTCGGCGATCGCGGGTTCGTCATCGACGATGAGGATTTTCATGATTCAGGCGAATACTTCCATCGGGACGGCAAACCGTTTGGCGAGCGCCTTGATCTGGCGCAGGTTCAACGCGCGCTTGCCGGAAAGTATCTCCGAGAGGATCGATTGCGTGCCGATTTCCGGCAGGTCGCTTTGATTCAGTCCCCATTCCGTCATCAACTCGCGCAGAAGTTCGTGCGGAGGCAAGTCCGGCAAGGGATGCGCGCGTTTTTCGTACTCGGCGACGCGGTCGCCGATGAGCGAAACCAACCCCCAAAGCGGCTCGTCGGCATCGTCCGGCAAGGTATCCGCCAGCGATTCGGCGAGTCGCGCATGGTGCGCTTCGTCCCGGATGGGGGCGGCGAGACCGAGCGCCTCGTCGAGTATTCCCCATGCTTGCGTGATTTTGTCCGTCCGGCGCGCGGTTCCGGTACTCATTTCCACCTTTCGTTCATATCGGGCTTGGATCAGTTCCATCCGTCAAATTTCTCGCATATTGCTTTTTGTGTCAACACGACCGAGAGCTTGTTCATGATTCGGGCCGTGAAGCGTAGCGCCCGCATCCGTGCCGCGTTTCGACGGCAAGGGTTGGAGAGTCGCCGTCTCGGGCATATGCAACGCACCCCGACACCGCCGCGCGGGGTGCTTGTCGAAAATCATCATGAACAGATTCTGACAGGGGA
Organism: Accumulibacter sp.; assembly: GCA_031264825.1. Taxonomy (GTDB): domain Bacteria; phylum Pseudomonadota; class Gammaproteobacteria; order Burkholderiales; family Rhodocyclaceae; genus Propionivibrio. Next base: position 2,581 of record JAISDL010000196.1, read on the forward strand.
AGGGAAGAGAGCTGACGGCGGAGCGGCTTGCGTTGATCGCAGCGCCCGTTCCGCCGTCACCCCCTTGCTAAAACTCGATCGCTCCCGTCAGCATGAAGGTACGCGGCGCACCGAGGACGAGGTAACCGCTGTTGGCAGCGCCGCCGACGGATGCCCAGTAATCGCGGTCGCCCACGTTCTCGATCCGTGCGCGAATCGTGACGAGATGGTCTCGCCATGTGGTCAGGTAACGCGCACCCATGTCGAAACGCGACCATCCCGGCACACGCAGCGTATTTGGCGCGTCGGCGTAGGAAGACGAAGAGGCGATGGCGCGCGCTTCGAGGGTGAGGCCCCGCAGGCCCGGAACGTCCCATTCGACGTTGAGATTGGCCCGCCGCGAAGCTACACCGATGACCTTTTTATCGTCAGTGAGATTACTGCCTGTCTTTTCCTGGCGGGCGTCGAGCCAGGTGATGCCGCCGAGAATCCGCAGATTTTTCGTGGCTTTCCCTTGGACGTTGAATTCGATGCCGCGGTGCCGGTCGTTGCCGGAGGCTTTGAAATACCCGTCGGCATCCACGAAGGCGCGGGGTTTCTCCGTCGTGAAATACGCCAGGCTCGCGGCCAGCGTGCCAACTTCGTATTTGACGCCGATCTCCTTCTGTTTCGAGACGTAGGGCGCAAGCGACTGGCCACCGTTCTTGATCTGAGCACCGGAGGAATCGACGCGGGGAGAGGTATCGCCTCTGCTCAGACTCTCGATGTAATTGGCGTAGAACGAAAGATTCCTCATCGGCCGCACGACGAGGCCGGCCATCGGGCTGTTCTTGGAATCCTTGTAGCCGCCGGTCCTGTCGCCGGTGTTGACGTTGTAGTCTTTCGATTCCAGCGTTTGATGGCGAATCCCGAGCGTGAGCAGGAGGCGTTCGTCGAGCATCGACAGCGTATCGCCGACGGCGAAGCTGGAAAGGAGTGTTTTGCTGGTGGTTTTCGGGCGATGCCAGTCGCCGCCGGTGCTGGTCGTCGCGGGCCGGGGAACCTGTACGGGATGATAGAGATTGGTCGCCCCTGTTGTGCCCGTCAGGGAGGCATAGGTCCAGGCGGTTTTTACGTCGAACTGGCCAGTCGAGTAGGAGGCGACCAGCGTATGGTCGACGGCGCCGGTGCGCAATTTACCCCGCAGGCCGATTTCTCCGGTGCTGATTTCATCCTCGCGGGAAGTATCGAGGCGCACATTGGCGTTCCCCGCGCCGGTGAAGCCATCGGCAATCCTGATTCCGGCGAACGAGTTTTTTTCCTCGCTCTTGCGCATGCCGCCGGCGATCCAGGCCGTGACGCGCTCGCTCAAGTCATATTCGCCGCGTAACGAAGCGAAGAGGTCGCGCTCGTCCGAATAGGTCCAGTCCTGCGCGTAATTCTTCCGGTTGTCGGGCGCCGAAGGAAGGTGTGTCACAGAAGGTAACAGAGTCACGCTGGGCCGTATTCCCTTCAGACGGTGGTTCTGATAGCCGAGGTCGGCGGAAAAACGCGCCTTGCCGCTTCGCCAGTCGAAACCGGCCAGAAAGGCGTCGAGCCTGTTCTGTTCGCGGTCGACCATCGTATCGCCCTCGCGGCGCACACCGACGATGCGTAAACCCGTGGCTTGGTCGTCGCCGAAACGGTGTGCCATGTCGAAGGATACGGACTTCTGCCCGCCCTGCGTCCAGCCGAGGTTGATCCGCGACAAAGGCTCGTTCGGGGCGCGCTTGGGGAGGAGGTTGATGCTGCCGCCGATGCCGGTGTTACCCGGCGCCGCTCCGATCAGGAAGGCGCTCGCGCCGCGCAGAACTTCGACGCGCTCGAAAAGCTCGGCGGCGATGTATTGCCGGGGAAGAAGGCTGTAGAGACCGTTGTAGGCGATGTCGTCGGAACCGAGGTAGAAGCCGCGGACGAAATAGCTTTCCTGGAAATAGCCGAACCCGCGCGCCACTTGGACCGACGCGTCGTTTTGCAGAACATCCCCGACGCCGCGCGCCTGCTGGTTCTGGAGCAATTCCGCCGTATAGCTGTTGATCGAAAAAGGCGTTTCCAGCGCATCGCGCGTTCCCAGGATTCCTGCACGTCCACCGCGCGCGAGCTGTCCGCCGGGGTAGACGGGAGCAAGACCTTCGGAGGACGCATCCGCGCTGGCGTTTACATAGACTGTAGGGAGCGTG
>JAISDL010000200.1 GCA_031264825.1 Accumulibacter sp.
TTGCCAGCCGCATCGTCTCTCTGCGCGGTCAGCGCCTTATCCTCGATGCCGATCTGGCCGTCCGGTGTCGAGACCAAGCGCCTCGATGATCAGGTACACCGCAACGCGGAGCGCTTTCCGGCTTTACGCTTGATCGGGACGAGGAGGAGGCTTCAAGGCCGCAATTTGCGACCTTGAAAAGCGGCCGAGGTCAATTCGCAAATACCCGCTTTTCCAAAAATGAATTGGTCGCCCGAGTGAAAACGGATAAAATACGTTTTTTTCAAGGGAAGTCGGCGGGACGGTCGTAGGCATCTTCGCGCGGTGTGCTCCGCGAATGCGCACGGCGCCCATTTTGCCGCCAAAGGCTTTCCGTTGTCGGGAAACGCTTGGTTTGTGGGCTGTTTTTCAACAGCCTTATCCACAGAATCTGTGGGTAAGAAGCACGCCGGGAAACCCGTCGGGTCTTTCACGGAAAAGCGGACGATGGATTTATATTTTGCGCCTGCGGCGCTTTAAGAACGCATCGACGGATTCGGGCTTACGAAGAGCGAGGTAAAGAAACGTGTTTTCAATCATTCTGGCCGCCGGCTGGCCCATTTGGCCTTTGTTGCTGGCATCGATCATCGCCGTTGCGCTCATCATCGAGCGTCTTGCCGCTTTGCGCCGTTCCAAGGTGATTCCGGGTGGGCTTTTACAAAATGTCGCCACGGAATACCAGCAGCACGGCGGGATGAATGAGGCGGCGCTCGCGGCGCTCGAAGCGCAGTCGCCTTTCGGTCGGGTGCTGTCCGCCGGGTTGCGCAACGTCGGGAGCACGCGCGAAGTCGTCCGCGAGTCGATCGAGGAAGCCGCCGACATCGTCGACCACGAACTCGGACGCTATCTCACGACGCTCGGAACGATCGCGTCGATGAGTCCGCTCATGGGGCTTTTGGGGACCGTCGTCGGAATGATCGAGATTTTCGGCTCGCAGGCGCCGACGGGCGGCTCCGACCCGCTGCAACTCGCGCACGGGATTTCGATCGCGCTCTACAACACGGGATTCGGGCTGATCATCGCGATTCCGAGCATGATTTTCTGGCGGCATTTTCGCGCGCAGGTTGCGAGCTTCATCCTGGAGATGGAACAGCAAACCCTGCGCCTCGTCGAGATATTGCAAGGCAGGCGCCGCAACTGATGCGTCGGAGGGCGTGAAACGATGAGGTTCAAACGCGACAGACACAGGGACGACCCGGAAATCAACCTGATTCCGTTCATCGACGTTCTGCTCGTCGTCATCATTTTCCTGATGATGACGACAACTTACTCGAAGTTCTCCGGCCTCGAAATCAACCTGCCGGTCGCCGCCGAGTCCGAAAACCAGGCGGAACGCCCTAACGAAGTCGACGTCGCCATCACGGCCGACGGTCAGGTGATCGTCAATCAAACGCCCGCGTCGTCGAACGACGTGCGTTCGATCAGCGACATGCTGCGCCGCGCGGCCGGCGACGCGCCCGACCCGCTGATCGTGATCAACGCCGACGCCAAGGCGACGCACCAAAGCGTCATCGACGTCATGCAGGCTTCGCAGATGGCGGGGTATCCGCATATTTCCTTTGCGACGCAGACGCCGCCCTGAGGTTTCCTGCGACCGGGTCGCTTGAATCCCTGGTTTCATCTGGATACGCCGGGCGGGCCGCGTGAAAAAACTTTTGTCGAATTTGCCGGAACTGTGGTTCCGCGCGCGCTTTTCCCTCGTCCTGGCGCTCCTTCTCCCGCTTTCCTGGCTCTTTCGATGCGCGGTCGCCGTGCGGCGCTTTCTTTATCGTTGCGGCGCATTCTCCGTGACGACCCTGCCGGTCCCGGTTCTCGTCGTCGGGAACGTGACCGTCGGCGGCAGCGGGAAAACGCCGCTCGTCTTGTGGCTCGTCGAATCCCTGAAAAAAGCCGGAAAATCTCCGGGAATCGTCAGCCGGGGTTACGGAGGCGCGAAGCATGAAGGAATCGAAGTTTTCGAGGTTCTGCCGGATTCTCCGGCCGCGCTCGTCGGCGACGAGCCGCTTCTCCTCGCGCGTCGGAGCGGCGTTCCGGTCGTCGTCGGGCGTGACCGCGTGCGCGCGGCGCGCCTTTTGCTCGAAAAGCACCCCGAATGCGACCTCGTCGTCTCCGACGACGGGATGCAACATTACCGGCTCGGTCGTCGCGCCGAGATCGCCGTATTCGACGCGCGCGGTGCCGGGAACGGTCGCCTCCTTCCGGCAGGCCCCCTGCGCGAACCTCTGAGCCGGCTTGCCGAGGTCGCGGCGGTCGTCTGGAATTCGCGCCCGGACTTTTCGGAAGGCTCGCTTTGGGCGACTCGCGTTCCCGCCTACGCGATGTGCATCGAAGGGGAAAAATTTTACCGCCTCGACTCGGCGGAACGTGACGAACGCGTGTGGTGCTCCGTAGACGAATTGCGCGGCGAGACGCTCCACGCCGTCGCCGGGATGGGGAACCCGTCGCGCTTTTTCGAGCGTCTCGATTCGTTCGGCCTTCGCTTCGAAGCGCATCCTTTCCCGGACCACCACGTCTATACGACCGACGATTTCGCTTTCGCGCGCGCGGAGGGTGTCGTACTGATGACGGAAAAGGATGCGGTAAAATGCGTGGGCGTCGCGCCGGATCGAAGCTGGGTTTTGCCGGTCGAAGCGCGCGTCGAACCCGTCGGCGATGCGCCGGCCTTGATCGACCTTCTCTTGGAGAAACTTTGAATGGATCCCCGCTTGCTCGACATTCTGGTGTGCCCCGTCTGCAAGTCCGCGCTTGAAAAAACCGGCGACGAACTGATCTGCAAACCCTGCCGGCTCGCGTACCCGATCCGCGACGACATTCCGTTCATGCTCGAAAGCGAAGCACGGTCCGTAAAGGCAGAGGACGCCTGATGCGCGCGCGTTTCAAGGCGGTCGTCCCGGCGCGCTACGCATCGACGCGCCTGCCCGGAAAGCCGCTGCTCGACCTCGCCGGAAAGCCGATGGTCGTCCGCGTCGCACTCCGCGCGCGCGCTTCGGGCGCGGAGTCCGTCTGGATTGCGACCGACCACGACGCGGTGCGCGAGGCGGCGGAAAAATACGGAATTCCGGTGCAGATGACGCGCGCCGACCACCCGACGGGGACGGATCGCCTTGCGGAAGTCGTCGAGGCGCGCGGCTGGTCGGACGACGCGATCGTCGTCAATGTTCAAGGCGACGAACCGCTGATCGAACCCGACTTGATCGCGCGGGTCGCGGACCAACTCGCGGCGAGCGGCGCCGACATCGCGACCGTCGGGCATCCGATTTCGGATCCGTCGGATTTCTTCAACCCGAACGTCGTCAAACTCGTCCGCAAAGCCGACGGCGACGCGCTTTATTTTTCGCGCGCGCCGATCCCCTTCGCGCGCGAGGCTTTCAGGCGCGACGCCGGAGACGTTTTGAAGGCGGTATCGACGCTCCCGGAAGGCTTGCCGGCCTATCGCCATATCGGCCTTTACGCCTACCGCGCCCGCTTTCTTCGCACCTACACGCGGCTATCCGCCGCGCCGATCGAGGGTTTCGAGGCGCTCGAACAGTTGCGCGCGCTGTGGCACGGCTATCGGATCAGCGTCCTCATCTCGGAAGCGCTACCCGCGCCGGGTGTCGACACGCCCGAAGACGCGGCGCGGCTCCGCGCGTTGTTCGCGGGTGTTCCCGATGTTTGACCGCCAGCGCGTTTGCGAGTAGGGTAATTCTTCGTTCGGACGCGTCGCGGGACTACGCCATTCGGCGTACTCGGCGGCGTCTGGATTTCCACGATTTTTCGAAGGAAGGTTGAGCATGAGACTCATTTTGTTGGGAGCGCCCGGTGCGGGCAAGGGAACGCAGGCGAAATTCATCTGCGAAAAATTCGGTATTCCGCAGATTTCGACCGGCGATATGCTGCGCGCGGCGGTCAAGGCGGGAACGCCGGTCGGCCTGAAAGCCAAGGCGATCATGGAGTCCGGCGCTCTCGTTTCGGACGACGTCATCCTCGACCTGGTCGGCGACCGCCTGCGCGAGCCGGATTGTGAAGCCGGCTATTTGTTCGACGGCTTTCCTCGGACACTCCCGCAAGCCGAAGCGATGAAGTCGGCGAAGGTGGCGCTCGATTACGTGCTCGAATTCGACGTGCCCGACGAGGAAATCGTCGAACGCCTGAGCGGACGGCTGGTCCATTTGTCGTCCGGGCGCGTCTACCACGTCAAGTACAACCCGCCGAAAACGCCGGGCGAGGACGACCTGACGCACGAAGCCCTGGTTCAACGCGACGACGACAAGGAAGAGACGGTCAGAAAACGGCTTGCCGTCTATCACGCGCAAACGCGTCCGCTCGTCGATTACTACCTGGGTCAGGTTTCGGGCGACGCGCCGAAATACCGCAAGGTATCGGGCGTCGGCGCGATCGAAGAAGTCAGCAAGGCAATTTTTGCCGCTTTGAGTTAGAATCTACTGTTTGTCCGCGCGCGCCGGTCGGAGCGATGCGCCGCGCGTTTTCTTTCCGAACAGTTTTGAGGGGAACTCATGTCGGTCGGTCTTATTTTCGCGTTGTCTTGCGCCGCAATCGCCGTGCTGTACGGTGCCGTCATGGCACGATGGATTCTTTCGCTGCCGCCGGGCAACGCGCGCATGCAGGAGATCGCGCGGGCGGTGCAGGAGGGTGCCTCGGCTTATCTGAACAAGCAGTACACGACGATCGCCGTCGTCGGCGTCGTTTTGGCGGCGCTCATCGGAATTTTTCTCAACGGCAAGATGGCCGTCGGCTTCGTGATCGGCGCCGTGCTCTCCGGAGCGACCGGCTTCATCGGAATGAATGTTTCCGTCCGCGCGAACGTGCGGACGGCCGAGGCCGCGAGGAAGGGTCTGGCCGCCGCGCTCGACGTCGCGTTCAAGGGCGGCGCGATTACCGGCCTGCTCGTCGTCGGACTCGGCCTTCTGGGCGTCGCCGGCTACTACGCCTTCCTCAGCGGGGAGGGCGGTGACCTGGTTCATGCGGTCGAGCCGCTCGTCGGCCTCGCGTTCGGCGGTTCGCTGATCTCGATTTTTGCGCGCTTGGGCGGCGGAATCTTCACGAAAGGCGCCGACGTCGGCGCCGACCTCGTCGGCAAGGTCGAAGCCGGAATCCCCGAAGACGACCCGCGCAACCCGGCGGTCATCGCCGACAACGTCGGCGACAACGTCGGCGACTGCGCCGGCATGGCGGCCGACCTCTTTGAAACCTACGCGGTGACGGTCGTCGCGACGATGGTGCTCGGCGCGATGATGTCGCAGGGCGGCGCGGGTGACAGACTCGTCGTCTACCCGCTCGTCCTCGGCGGAACGTCGATCATCGCGTCGATCGTCGGTTGCTTCTTCGTGAAAGCGCGCCCCGGCGGAAAGATCATGAACGCACTCTATCGCGGTCTTGCGGTCGCGGGCGTGCTGGCGCTCGTCGCTTTCTATCCGGTCACGTCGTGGCTGCTCGGCGCGGGGATCACCTTGCCCGACGGTCAGACCGCCGCTTCGACGAGCATCTTCGGCTGCGCCGTCGTCGGCCTCGCGCTGACCGGCCTGCTCGTCTGGATCACCGAGTATTACACCGGAACCGACTTCAAACCCGTCCGCCACATCGCCGAAGCCTCGACGACGGGGCACGGAACGAACATCATCGCCGGGTTGGGCGTCTCGATGAAGTCGACCGGTCTGCCCGTTCTCGCCGTCTGCGCGGCGATCTGCGCGGCGTACGCGCTCGCCGGACTCTACGGGATCGCTGTCGCCGCGACGTCGATGCTCTCGATGACCGGGATCGTCGTCGCGCTCGATGCCTACGGGCCGATTACCGACAACGCGGGCGGAATCGCCGAAATGTCGGGGTTGCCGCAGGAAGTGCGCGACGTGACCGACCCGCTCGACGCCGTCGGCAACACGACGAAGGCCGTGACCAAGGGCTACGCGATCGGTTCGGCCGGCTTGGCCGCGCTCGTCCTCTTCGCCGACTATACGCACGCGCTCGCCGGTCGGAACTACGTTACGGCTTTCGACCTCTCCGACCACATCGTGATCGTCGGACTCTTCATCGGCGGCCTGATTCCCTATTTGTTCGGTGCGATGGCGATGGAAGCCGTCGGGCGCGCGGCGGGCGCCGTCGTCGTCGAAGTGCGCCGCCAGTTCAAGGAAATCAGCGGGATCATGGAAGGGACGGCCAAGCCCGATTATTCGCGGGCCGTCGGCATGTTGACGAACGCGGCGATCCGCGAAATGATCGTCCCGTCGCTTCTGCCGGTGCTCGTTCCCGTGATCGTCGGCCTTCTGCTCGGCCCGAAAGCGCTCGGCGGTCTCCTGATGGGGACGATCGTCACCGGGCTTTTCGTCGCGATCTCGATGACGACGGGCGGCGGCGCGTGGGATAACGCCAAGAAGTACATCGAGGACGACCACTTCGGCGGCAAAGGCTCCGACGCGCACAAGGCCGCCGTCACCGGCGACACCGTCGGCGATCCCTACAAGGATACGGCGGGGCCGGCGGTCAATCCGCTGATCAAGATCATCAACATCGTCGCGCTGATGATCGTCCCGATACTACCGCTGGGCTGAATCAGGAGACGGGAGACAGAGGACAGGAGACAGATCAGTGACCGGCGGCGTTGCCGCCGGAGTGACGAAACCCCACCAAGAACCCGCGAAAACGGTAATCCATTCCCCCTGATAAGCAGGGCGATTGCACCTACATACCATAATCGATACAGATAATTTTATTGGATATTGTTAGGAAGGGGTTGTAAATTTTATCGGATATAAGTGGAAGGGGTTGTAAACAGTGCCGTAAAGA
>JAISDL010000207.1 GCA_031264825.1 Accumulibacter sp.
TTCAACGAGATGGACGAAGTCGTCGAAGGCATCGTCCTGATGCGGCGCGGCGGGAACGCGACCGAGATGCTCAACCGCGTCCGCGCGCGGATTCAGGAAATCAATACGCGCGGCCTCCTCCCCGAAGGTCTCAAGATCATCCCCTTCTACGACCGCCAGAGTCTGCTCGATCTCACGACGAACACCGTCAAGCATTCGCTCTTCTTCGGGATATCGCTCGTCCTCGTCGTCCTCTACGCCTTTCTGGGGAGTTTCCGCGCGGCGATCACCGTCGCGGCGATCATCCCGCTCGCGCTCTGCGCGTCGTTCATCGGAATGAACGGCTTAGGCGTTCCCGCGAACCTCATTTCGCTCGGCGCGATCGACTTCGGGCTGATCGTGAACGCGGCGGTCATCGTCATCGAAAACATCATGCGACGAATCGAAGAGCACTCCGAGGAGGGTGCGTGGAGTTCGGTCGTCGTCGCAACGGAGGAAATCCAGCGCGCGATGATCTTCTCGACGCTGATCGTCATCGTCGCGTACTCGCCGCTCTTCATCATGGGCGGCGTCGAAGGCAAGATTTTCCGCCCGATGGCCTACACGATGGGGATCGCGCTCATGGCGTCGATCATCCTCTCGCTGACGGTCATCCCCTCGGCGTCCTACGTTTTTTTCAAGGACGGCTCGAAAGCGCACTTCCCCGGATTCGTCAATTGGATGCTCAAGGCTTACCGTCCGGCGCTCACGTGGCTGATGGCGCGCCCGATAAGCGTCCTTTGCGCGTCGATCCTCATTTTCTGCTTTTCGCTCTTGGTCGGCGCGAACCTCGGGACGAGCTTTTTGCCTGCGCTCGAAGAAAACAACCTCTGGATACGGATCACGCTCCCGAACACGGTCGACCTCTCGTATTCATCGCAGGTTGCGAAAAAAATCCGCACCTATCTCACCCAACAGCCCGAAGTCAATACGGTCGCCACGCAGATCGGGCGCCCCGACGACGGCACCGACGCGACGGGCGTATTCAACCTCGAATTCGCCACCTATTTCAGACACCCCGACCAATGGCCCGCCGGGTCGACGCGGCCGCTCATCGTCGAGCGCGTCGAAAAGGAATTGAAGCGCATCCCCGGAATCAACTACAGCTTTTCGCAGTACATCCAGGACAACGTCAACGAAGCGCTCTCCGGTGTAAAGGGAGAAAATTCGCTCAAGCTTTTCGGCGACGACCTGGAAGTGCTCAACGAAAAAGCGATCGAACTCCAGGAAATCCTGAAAAGCGTCCAGGGCGTCGCCGAAGTCGGCATCTTCCGCGAACTCGGCCAGCCGACGCTGAACATCTCGATCGACCGCGCCAAAGCGTCGCGCTTCGGCGTCAACGTCGCCGACATCGACAACCTCGTCCAGCACGGCTTGGGCGGCAACGCGGCGACGTCGGTTCTCGAAGGTGAGCGCGTCTTCGACCTGACCGTCCGCTATACCGAAACGCACCGTGAAAACGTCGAACGCATCCGCAACCTCCTCCTCGACACACCGGGCGGCCAACGCATTCCCCTGTCGATGGTCGCGTCGGTCGAAGTGACCGACGGCCCCTTCTTCATCTACCGAGAACGCGCGCGGCGCTACATCGCGATCAAGTTCAGCGTCCGCGGGCGCGACCTGGGATCCGCCGTCGCCGAGGCGCAAAGCAAGGTCAGGAAAAGCGTCGAAATCCCCCGCGGCTACCGCATGACGTGGGACGGGCAGTTCAACCAGATGAAGGAAGCGCAGAAAAAACTCATCGTCATCATCCCGATCACGCTGCTCGTGATCTTCCTGCTCCTCTACTCGACCTTCGGCAACGGGCGCGACGCGGGGCTCGTCCTGCTCAACGTCCCCTTCGCCGCGATCGGCGGGATCGCCACGCTCTTCATCTCGGGCGAGGAACTCAGCATCTCTGCGGGGATCGGCTTCCTCTCGCTCTTCGGCATCGCGATCCAGGATAGCGTCATCCTCATCTCGTACATCTCGAAAATACTCGACGAGACGACATCGAGTTTCCACGAGGCCGTCATCGAAGGCTCGTCGCTCTGCCTCCGCCCCGTACTGATGACGGCGCTGCTTGCGAGCTTCGGCCTCCTTCCCGCCGCGCTGACGCACGCGATCGGTTCTCAGGCGCAGCGCCCGCTCGCGCTCGTGATCGTCGGAGGGATGGTCACGACGACGCTGTTCACCCTGCTCGTCCTCCCCGTCATCTTCGCGTGGGTGCGCGGCGACGAAAAAACCGGCCTCGTCGAGCGGCTCGAAGAATTTAATGAAGCACAGCCGGCGGTATAGGTTGGGTTTCAGGAGACAGGGATCAGGAAACAGGGGACAGATCAGTTAGAGGCGGCGTTGCCGCCGGAAAGAATCAACAAAAACCTGATCGGTTTTCATCTGATCCCCTATTCCACCATTCATGCGCCTGTGTAACGTTGGGCTTCGTTGCACTCAGCCCAACGGTCATGATAGTTGCGAGCACCCCCGATAATGAAAGAAACTAAGGGGTAGAAGGAGGGGGTAGAGGTCGTGCCTAATTTTGGCGGTATG